>JAQGMX010000416.1 GCA_028292145.1 Variovorax sp. | reverse complement strand
GCAGCACCGCGATGCCGGCGCCCGCCGCGACGGCCGCGTGCTGCGCAAGGATGCTGGTGCTGCGCAGCGCGAAAGCGTCGGGGCGATACAGCTCGTCGAGGTACTGCAGTTCCTTGCTGAAGAGCAGGTCGTCGACATAGCTGATGAAGCTGTGGCCGCGCAGGTCTTCGCGGGCCGCGATGGGCGGATGCGCTGCGAGGTAATCCCTCGATGCGTACAGGCGAAGGCTGTAGTCGGCGAGCTTCGCGACCACCACCGGGCCGCGGGCCGGCCGCGCGAGCGAGATCACGATGTCGGCTTCGCGCCGCGACAGATGAACCAGCCGCGGCATCGCCAGCAGGTCGACCACCAGCTTCGGATGTCGCATCGCGAAAAGTCCGAGCGCCGGCGCCAGCACCACCGTGCCGAAACCCTCGGTCGCGCCGATGCGCACCACGCCCGACAAGCCTTCCTGCGACGTCGGCGCGGCGCTTTCGATGCTGCGGAACGCACCCTCCATCGCCTCGACCTGCGGCTGCAGGCGGCGACCGGCTTCGGTCAGCCGATGCCCACCGGCTTCGCGCGTGAACAGCGGCGTGCCGACCTGCTTTTCGAGCGACTGGATGCGACGCGCCACCGTCGTGTGATCGACCGCCAGCCGGCGTGCCGCGCCCTGCAGCGTGCCGGAGCGGGCGAGTTCGAGGAAGTAGCGCAGGTTGTCCCAGTCCATGCGTTGCGATTATGCAGAGCGTGGGTGCGTATTTGTCTATTGCTATCGCAAAAGTGCAAAGCTAGGATCGTTGGCTGAGACCCCCCCTACAAAGACACGGAGACAAATCCATGGATGCCAAAGTCAAGCCGGCCCCGACCGCCACACAGGTCGCCACCGTCAAGCTGCTCATCGGCGGCAAGTTCATCGAGTCGAAAACCACCGAGTGGCGCGACGTCGTCAATCCGGCGACGCAGGAAGTGCTGGCCCGCGTGCCTTTCGCGACGCCGGCCGAGGTCGATGCGGCTGTCGCATCCGGCAAGGAAGCCTTCAAGACCTGGAAGAAGACGCCCATCGGCGCCCGCGCCCGCGTCTTCCTGAAATACCAGCAGCTGATCCGCGAGAACATGGCCGAACTCGCCGCAATTCTTACCGCCGAGCAGGGCAAGACGCTGCCGGACGCCGAGGGCGATGTGTTCCGTGGCCTCGAAGTGGTCGAGCATGCGGCCGCCATCGGCAACCTGCAGCTGGGCGAGATCGCCAACAACGTCGCCAACGGCGTCGACACGTACACGCTGCTGCAGCCGCTGGGCGTCTGCGCCGGCATCACGCCGTTCAACTTCCCCGCGATGATCCCGCTGTGGATGTTCCCGATGGCGATCGTCACCGGCAACACCTTCGTGCTGAAGCCGTCCGAGCAGGACCCGATGGTCACGATGCGCCTTTGCGAACTCGCACTGCAGGCCGGCGTTCCGCCCGGCGTGCTGAACGTGGTGCACGGCGGCGAGGCGGTGGTGAACGCCATCTGTGATCACGCCGACATCAAGGCGATCTCGTTCGTCGGCTCGACCAGGGTCGGCACGCATGTCTACAACCGCGCGATCCCGACCGGAAAGCGCGTGCAATGCATGATGGGTGCGAAGAATCACGCCATCGTGATGCCTGACGCCAACAAGGAACAGACGCTCAACGCGCTGGCCGGCGCGGGTTTCGGCGCGGCCGGGCAGCGCTGCATGGCGGTGTCGGTCGCGGTACTGGTGGGCGATGCGCAGAAGTGGGTGCCCGACCTGGTCGCGAAGGCGAAGACGCTGAAGATCGGCGTGGGTACCGACAAGGGCGTCGACGTCGGTCCGGTGATTTCGTGTGCAGCGAAGGACCGCGTCAACGGCCTGATCGAGCGCGGTGTCGCCGACGGCGCGACGCTGGCACTCGACGGTCGCAAGCCCGACGTGCCGGGCTACGAGAACGGCAACTTCGTCGGCCCGACGGTGTTCGCGGACGTGAAGCCCGGCATGGCGATCTACGAGCAGGAAATCTTCGGCCCGGTGCTGTGCCTGGCCAACGCAGCCGACATCGACGAAGCGATCGCGCTGATCAACGCGAATCCGAACGGCAACGGCTCGGCGATCTTCACGCAGTCCGGGGCGGCGGCGCGCAAGTTTCAGGAAGAAATCGACGTCGGGCAGGTCGGCATCAACGTGCCGATTCCGGTGCCGGTGCCGATGTTCTCGTTCACGGGTTCGCGGGCGTCGAAGCTGGGCGATCTGGGGCCGTACGGCAAGCAGGTCGTGATGTTCTATACGCAGACGAAGACGGTGACCGCGCGCTGGTTCGACGACAGCACGGTGAGCCAGGGCGTGAATACGACGATCAGCCTGAAGTGATCCGCATGTTACGGCCGATCTCGTCGGTCGCCTGGGCTGCCTTGGCATCGGTCGCGCTGATGTCGGGCGGCACGCGGGCGGCCGACGCCGCAGATCCGTTCAGCTGCAGACCCGACGGCAACCAGCAGGAAATGAATGCCTGCGCGGTGCGCGATTTTCGTACGGCCGATGCGGAGCTCAACATCCGCTATGGCGAGGTGATGGAACTGCTCTCGCCCCGCATGCGCGCGGCTTTGCGTACCGAGCAGCGGACGTGGTTGCGTGCGCGCGATCCGGGTTGCAAGCAAGCCTCCAGACAGAGCGAAGGCGGATCGATCTGGGCGCTGGAGTTCTATACCTGCCTCGAGCAATCGACGCGCCAGCGCACGACCGCGCTCGGCCTCTGGAAAAGCCGCTGATCATGAACTTTGAACTCACCGAAGAACAGAACGCCTTCGCGCAAACCGCACGCGCGTTCGCCGCAGCCGAATTCGCCCCCCACGCCGCGCGCTGGGATGCCGAATCCTTCTTCCCCAAGGACACCATCGCCCGCGCTGGCGAGCTCGGCTTCTGCGGCCTCTACGCGCCCGAGCGCATCGGGGGACTGGCCTTGCCGCGGCTCGACGCGACGCTGGTATTCGAGGAAATGGCAGCCGTCGATCCGTCGACCACCGCCTTCATCACCATCCACAACATGGCGACCTGGATGCTCGGCACCTGGGGCACCGACGCGGTCTGCGCGACCTGGGGCGAGGCATTGACGAGCGGGCGCAAGCTGGCGTCGTATTGCCTGACCGAGCCGGGCGCCGGATCGGACGCCGGATCGCTCAAGACGCGCGCCGAGCTGCAGGGCGGCGCGTACGTGCTCAACGGCGGCAAGGCATTCATCAGCGGTGCCGGCGCGACAGATGTGCTGATCGTCATGGCACGCACCGGCGGCGGTGGCGCGGGCGGGATTTCGGCCTTTGTCGTGCCGGCGGATGCGGCCGGCGTCAGCTACGGCAAGAAGGAGCACAAGATGGGCTGGAACAGCCAACCCACGCGCACCATCGCGTTCGACAACGTTCGCATTCCCGCCGATCACCTGCTCGGCAGCGAAGGCGAGGGCTTCCGCATCGCGATGAAGGGGCTCGACGGCGGACGAATCAACATCGCGACCTGCTCAGTCGGTGCGGCGCAGGGCGCGCTGGATGCATCGCGCGCCTATCTGCACGACCGCCAGCAGTTCGGCAAGCCGCTCGCGAGCTTCCAGGCGCTGCAATTCAAGCTGGCCGACATGGCGACCGAGCTGGTCGCGGCGCGGCAGATGGTGCGGATGGCCGCCAGCAAGCTCGACGCGGCGCACCCGGACGCCAGCACCTATTGCGCGATGGCCAAGCGCTTCGCGACCGATGCCGGCTTCACCATCTGCAACGATGCGTTGCAGCTGCACGGCGGCTATGGCTACCTCAGCGAATT
>JAQGMX010000415.1 GCA_028292145.1 Variovorax sp. | reverse complement strand
ACCGACATCACCGCCGCCGGCGCGATCGCTTTCGACACCCGCGTGCGGCGCGAACTGGGCCTGGCGCCCGACGCGCCGCCGGTGGTCTATGTCTGCGAGCTCAAGTTCGACGGACTGGCAATGAACCTGCGCTACGAAAACGGACGACTGGTGCAGGCCGCCACGCGCGGCGACGGCGAAATCGGCGAAGACGTGACGGCCGGCATCCGCACCGTCCGGCAGATTCCGTTAAAGCTCGAAAGCGCGCCGCCGGTGCTGGAAGTGCGCGGCGAGGTCTATATGCGCCGCGACGAATTCGAGAAGCTCAACGAGCGCCAGCGCGAGAAGATAGCCAAGGGTCAGAAGAACGAGAAGCTGTTCGTCAATCCGCGCAACGCCGCCGCCGGTGCGGTTCGGCAACTTGACGCAGCCATCACGAACGACCGCAAGCTGAGTTTCTTCGCCTATGGGCTCGGCGAGATCACGCCGCCGGAAGCGGGCGGACCGGACTTCCAGACGCAGCACGATTTGCTGGCGCAGTTTGGCGAATGGCGATTCGCCGTGGCCAAGCAGACGCAGCGCGCGAATGGCGCCGACGAGCTGATCGCGTTCCACGAGAAGATCCGGCTGGAACGCGATGCCTTGCCGTACGACATCGACGGCGTCGTCTATAAGGTCGACAGCGTCGCCTTGCAGCGGCAACTCGGCTTCGTCTCGCGCGAGCCGCGCTGGGCGGTGGCGCACAAATACCCGGCGCAGGAGCAACTCACGGAAGTGCTCGCGATCGAGGTGCAGGTCGGGCGCACAGGCAAGTTGACGCCGGTTGCCAAGCTGGCGCCGGTCTTCGTCGGCGGCGTGACCGTGACCAACGCGACGTTGCACAACGAGGACGAGGCGCGCCGAAAGGATGTGCGCATCGGCGACACCGTAATCGTCCGGCGTGCAGGCGACGTGATCCCGGAAGTGGTCGGCCTGGCGCCGGACAGCCTGGCGCGTCTTCCCGAGGATCGGGGTCCGGTTTTCACGATGCCGCACAAATGTCCGGTTTGCGGATCGGATGCCGTGCGGGAGGAGGGCGAAGTCGACTACCGCTGCACCGGCGGCCTGTTCTGCGCGGCGCAGCGCAAGGAGGCGATTCTGCATTTCGCCGCGCGGCGGGCGCTGGACATCGAGGGCTTGGGCGACAAGCTGGTCGAACAGATGGTCGATGCAGATCTCGTCAAGACGCTGCCTGATCTCTACAAGCTCGGCTTTGTCGCGCTCGCCGGGCTGGCTCGGATGGCCGACAAATCGGCCGCGAATCTGGTCGAAGCGCTGGAACAGTCGAAAAAGACGACGCTTTCGCGCTTCCTTTTCGGGCTCGGTATCCGGCACATCGGCGAAAGCACCGCCAAGGAGATGGCGAAGCATTTCGGCAAGCTGGACGCGATCATGGACGCCAGCGAGGAGGCATTGCTGGAGGTTGCCGACGTCGGCCCGGTCGTGGCAACCAGCTTGCGGACCTTCTTCGACCAGCCGCACAACCGGGAAGTCGTCGAGCAATTGCGTGCCTGCGGGCTGCACTGGGACGAATTCGAGCCAACCGCGAAGCCACCTAAACCGTTAGCGGGTAAGACTTTCGTGATCACCGGCACGCTTCCTACGCTGTCGCGCGACGAGGCGAAGGACAAGTTGGAAGCGTCTGGCGCCAAGGTTGCCGGATCCGTGAGCAAGAAGACCGATTACGTGGTCGCCGGTGCGGAAGCCGGCAGCAAGCTCGAAAAAGCGAACTTGTTGGGCGTGAAAGTAATCGATGAAGGGGGCATGCTCGAAATCCTCGAAAAAGGAACCGACATTCCCTGATACGGCCAAGCGCCTCCCGTTATCGGGGCGTCGAATAAGGAAAGTTCATGAAAACAGATATCTTCCGTCGGATCGCAACGGCAGCAGCGGGTGCGTGCGGTATTGCGTTGCTCAGTGGCTGCGTCGGTGTTCCGGTGGGCGGCTATTCGGATTCCTACTATTACAGCGCTCCCGCGCCGGCACCTTCGGTCTATTACCAGGAAAGCTATTACGGCGGCGGAGGCGGCTACTACGGCGGTCGTCCGTATTACGGTGGCAGCCCGGTGTATGGCGGCGTGCAGATCGACAATTACCGGCGCGGTGGTTATGACGGTCGATACGATCGCAATGACCGCGGCGATCGTGGTGACCGAGGAGATCGCGGCCGTCCGGGACAGGGCGTTCGTCCCGGTCGTCCGACGCAGCCTGCTGTGAATCCGGGGCGTCCACCGAATGTCGGTCAGGGCGGTGGTGGCGGACGCCCAATCAATCAGGGTGCGGGCGCGCCAGTTCAATACGGACACACCGCAAATCCGAATCAGGGTACGTCCGTGCAACCGGGCAACAACTAACAATAACTAAGCTCAATCCAAATGGCTGAGCGCGAAATATTGAAGATGGGCGATCCGCGGTTGTTGCGCATTGCACAACCGGTCGCTGAATTCGACACCGACGAGCTGCATCTGTTGGTGGCGGACATGTTCGACACCATGCGAGCCGTGAACGGCGCCGGATTGGCGGCGCCGCAAATCGGGGTTGATCTGCAACTGGTGATTTTCGGCACCGATGGCCCCAATCCGCGCTATCCCGATGCGCCTATCGTTCCACGCACCGTGCTGCTGAATCCGGTCGTGACCGCGATTGGCGAATCGGAAGAAGAAGGCTGGGAGGGTTGTTTGTCGGTGCCCGGCCTGCGCGGCGTGGTGCCGCGATTCTCGGAAGTTCGCTACACCGGCTTCGACCTGTATGGTGATCCGATCGATCGCACGGTGAGCGGCTTTCATGCACGCGTCGTGCAGCATGAGGTCGATCATCTCTACGGCGTCTTGTACCCAATGCGCGTGCGCGATTTTTCGCGCTTCGGGTTTACGGAAGTTCTATTTCCCGGGCTCGACGCAGAGGACGACTGAACGGCTTCAGTTGCTTCAGTTGTACTTGCCGGCGATGCCGCCGACGCTGAAGCGTCCGGCACCCAGGAAAGCGAGTGCGATGGCCGTGAAAAGAAACATGCCTTGCAGTTCCAGCGTCCAGCCGCCGGTCTTGCCGATCGTGAAGAGTTGCGACATGTGCGCCAAGTAGATTGCAAACACCATATTGATTGCAATGATCAGCGCCGCAGGTCGCGTGAAGATGCCGACGATCAAAAGCACCGGCGCAACGACTTCACCGATATAGGCAAGATACGCAAGGCCCGATGGCAAACCGTGGGACGTCAGCATGCCCGCAATTCCGCCGACGCCGGAGCTGATTTTTGCGATGCCGTGCATCAGGATGAGGATGCCGAGTGCGAGGCGCAGAATTAGTTTGCCGGTGTCGTCATTACGGGTCATGAGAAGTCCTTTCGATTGAAATGCAATTGCCAAAACGGTGGCCAATTGTCAGCGAAATTGTCGACTGTCACGATGACAGTTCAAAACTGACGCCGTATTTTCAAGTTGTCGGGAGTTCAGGACGCCAATGCATCGAACAGTTCCGTCTCGATCGCGAGTTGGGCGCGTTGTCCCTGTAAATCAGGTCCGCTGATCAAGAAGGTGTCTTCGACCCGCTCGCCGAGCGTCGTCACCTTGGCGAACTGCATGTTGAGCTGATGGCGCGCCAGAACCCGCGCAACCGAATACAAAAGCCCTGGCCGATCGCTTGCCGAAATGTTCAGCAACCAGCGCTGGGCCTTGTCGTCGGGCGTCAGGTTGATGCGCGGCTGTATCGGAAAGCTGCGAACGCGCCGCGAGACGCGCCCCTTGCTCGGCGCCGGAAGCGGACCGGCGGCGGCCAGCGTACCGGCGAGCCCGGTTTCCACCATGCTGATGAGATCGCGGTAATGCTCGGGGATGAACGCCATCACGATCTGGAAGGTGTCGAGCGCGTAACCGGTGCTGGTCGTGTGCACCTTCGCGTCCAGGATGCTGAACGAGGACTGGTCGAAATAACCGCAGATGCGCGCGAACAGATCCTGCTGGTCGGGCGTGTAGACCACGACCTGCAGCCCTTCGCCGACCGGAGAAAGACGCGCCCGCACGATCGGCGGCGCCTTGAGGTCGATCGGTGCGCCCTTGTGACGGACGTGGCGCGACAGCTGCTTGGTGTGCCAGGCGATCTCCGAAGCGTCGTGACGCATGAAATAGCCGACATCCAGCGTTTCCCAGAGCGCCTTGTGCGACTCGAAAGGCATCGCGTGCAGCGCCAGCTCGATCAGCGCCTCGCGCTTGCGCGATTCGACTTCGGCATCGGGGTCGGGCATGTGGCCGCCCAACGCACGCGACGTGGCGCGATAGAGATCTTCGAGCAGCTTGCCTTTCCAGGCGTTCCAGACCCGAGGAGAGGTGCCGCGAATGTCGGCGATTGTCAGCAGATACAGCGCGGTGAGGTAACGCTCGCTACCGACGCGCTTGGCGAAAGCGCCGATGACTTCGGGGTCGCTCAGATCCTGCTTCTGCGCGACGGTGCTCATGGTCAGGTGTTCGGACACCAGGAACTCGATCAGTTTCGCGTCTTCGCGCGGAATGTCGTGCTGGCGGCAGAAGCGCTGCACATCGCGCGCGCCGAGCGTCGAATGGTCGCCGCCGCGTCCTTTGGCGATGTCGTGGAACAGCGCCGCGACGTACATGATCCACGGCTTGTCCCAACCTGCGGCGAGCTGCGAGCAGAACGGGTATTCGTGCGCGTGTTCGGCGATGAAGAAGCGCCGCACGTTGCGCAGCACCATCAGGATGTGCTGGTCGACCGTGTACACATGGAACAGGTCGTGCTGCATCTGCCCGACGATGCGCCGGAACACCCAGAGGTAGCGGCCCAGCACCGAGGTCTGGTTCATGAGCCGGAATGCGTGCGTGATGCCGCGCGGTTCCAGAAGCATGCGCATGAAGGTGACGTGATTGATGCGGTCGTTGCGGAACTTGCTGTCCATGACCT
>JAQGMX010000413.1 GCA_028292145.1 Variovorax sp. | reverse complement strand
GCGGCGTGATCGCGGTGGCCGGCGATGATCACATCTCGAAAAGCTCGACTGCCGCGCACCAGAGCGACCACATCTTCAAGGCCTGCGGAACGCCGGTTTTCTTCCCGACCGACGTGCAGGAAATCCTCGACCTCGGCATCCACGCGTTCGCGATGAGCCGCTTTTCGGGCGTCTGGTCGGGCATGAAGACGATCCAGGAGATCGTCGAATCCAGCGCCACGGCAATGATCGATCCGGAGCGCGTCGACATCGTCATCCCGACGGATTTCGAGATGCCGCGCGGCGGCCTGCACATCCGCTGGCCCGACCATGCGCTGGAGCAGGAAGCGCGGCTGATGCACTACAAGTGGTACGCCGCGCTCGCCTACATCCGCGCCAACCGCCTGAACCACAACGTCATCGAAGGACCGCACGACCGCTTCGGCATCATGGCCAGCGGCAAGGCCTTCAACGACACGCGCCAGGCGCTGATCGATCTCGGCCTCGACGATGCGGCCTGCCGCCAGCTCGGCATCCGTCTGCACAAGGTCGCCGTGGTGTGGCCGCTCGAGGCGCAGCTCACGCGCGAATTCGCAACCGGCCTGCAGGAAATCCTGGTGGTTGAAGAAAAGCGCCAGGTCATCGAATACCAGCTCAAGGAAGAGCTCTACAACTGGCGTTCCGACGTGCGGCCCAACGTGGTCGGCAAGTTCGACGATGCGCACGGCGCCAGCGACGACGGCTATGCCGGCGGCGAATGGTCGATGCCCAACCCGACGGAACACACCCTGCTTCGCGCCAACGCCGACCTCAACCCGGCGTTGATCGCCAAGGCCATCGCGCAGCGCCTGAAGAAGACCGGCCTGCTCGACCAGGCCGGTGCCGACATGCGCGCCCGCATCGACGCACAGCTCGCCATCCTCGAAGCCAAGGCGCGCTCGATGGAGGTGCTGACGCTCGGCGCCGGCGCGGTGCAGGGCGCCGACCGCCAGCCGTGGTTCTGCTCGGGCTGCCCGCACAACACCAGCACCGTCGTGCCCGAGGGCTCGCGCGCGCTGGGCGGCATCGGCTGCCATTTCATGGCCACCTGGATGGACCGCAGCACCATCGGCTTCACGCAGATGGGCGGCGAGGGCGTGCCGTGGGTCGGCCAGCAGCCCTTCACGACCGACCAGCACATCTTCGCGAACCTCGGCGACGGCACCTATTTCCACAGCGGCCTGCTCGCCATCCGCCAGAGCATCGCGGCCGGCGTCAACATCACCTACAAGATCCTCTACAACGACGCGGTCGCCATGACCGGCGGCCAGCAGGTCGGCGAGCGGCCCGAGGGACATTCGGTACTGCAGATCGCGCAGAGCCTGCTGGCCGAAGGCACGACCAAGGTCGTGATCGTCACGGACGAGCCGGAAAAGTACGAAGGCGTGAAGGTGGCCGGCGATCCGGAGGTGAAGCATCGCGACCTGCTGGACGACATCCAGCGCGAATTCCGCGAGATCAAGGGCACCACCGCCATCATCTACGACCAGACCTGCGCGACCGAAAAGCGCCGCCGCCGCAAACGCGGCACCGCCGTTGACCCGGCCAAGCGCGTCGTCATCAACGAGCTGGTCTGCGAAGGCTGCGGCGACTGCAGCGTGAAGAGCAACTGCCTGTCGGTCGAACCGCTGGAAACCGAATTTGGCCGCAAGCGCACCATCAACCAGAGCACCTGCAACAAGGACATGAGCTGCCTGAAGGGCTTCTGCCCCAGCTTCGTCACGGTCGAAGGCGGTGCGCTCAGGAAGAAGTCGAAGCCGTCCGCATCGGTTCAGACCAATCCTGTCGAAACCTTGCCCGAGCCGGTCATTCCGCAACTCGCATCCGGCCAGGTCTGGGGCGTGGTGGTTGCAGGCGTCGGCGGCACCGGCGTCATCACGATCGGCCAGCTGCTCGGCATGGCGGCGCACATCGAAGGCAAGGGCATCGTCACGCAGGACGCGGCCGGACTGGCGCAGAAGGGCGGCGCGACCTGGAGTCATGCACTGATCGGCGACACGCAGGCCTCGATCCGCACGACGCGCGTCGGAACGGCGGCTGCCGATCTGATCCTCGCCGCCGATCCGCTGGTCGCCGTCAACGCCGAAACGCTGGCCCGCATGCGCGAAGGCCGCACGCACGTCGCGCTCAACACACACAGCACGCCGACCGCAGCCTTCGTGCGCAATGCCAACTGGCAGAACCCGCAGGACGATTGCGCCAGTCAGATCGCGAGCCTGATCGGCCCAGAGGCGCTGGGCAGTTTTGATGCCGATGCGGCCGCGACTTCCTTGATGGGCGACAGCCTGTATGCCAACCCGATGTTGCTCGGCTTTGCCTGGCAGCGCGGCTGGCTGCCGTTGCAATACGCGTCGCTGATGCGGGCAATCGAGCTGAACAACGTCGCCATCGAAAACAACAAGACGGCGTTTCAATGGGGCCGCCGCGCCGCGCACGATCTGGCGTCGGTGCAGAAGCTGGTGTCACCCGGTCAGGTGATCGAGTTCAAGAAGCGCGACACCGTCCAGAGCCTGGTTGCCAAGCGCGTCGAATTCCTGACGGCCTACCAGAACGCGGCCTATGCCGAGACCTACCGTGTCTTCGTGACAAAGGTCCAGCAGAGCGAAACCGCGCTCGTCGGCAAGACCGGCCTCAGCGAGGCTGTGGCGCGTTACTTGTTCAAGCTCATGGCGTACAAGGACGAATACGAAGTCGCTCGGCTGCACACCGATCGCACGTTCCTCGACCGCGTCAACGGCATGTTCGAGGGCGACTTCAAGCTCAACTACCACCTCGCACCGCCGCTCATCGCGAAGAAGAACAGCAAGGGCGAGCTGCAGAAGCAGAAATTCGGCCCGTCGATGCTGACCGGCTTCCGCCTGCTGGCAAAGCTGAAAGGTCTGCGCGGCACCGCTTTGGACATCTTTGGCCGCTCGGAAGAACGCAAGTCCGAGCGTGCGCTGATCGGCGAGTACCGCGCCAGCATCGAGGAAGTGATCGGTGGCCTGAACGCCGGCAATTACGCGACGGCACTGGACATCGCGACCTTGCCCGAACAGATCCGTGGCTACGGCCATGTGAAGGAACGCAATCTGGTAGCCGCCCGGACCCGCTGGACCGAGCTGATGACCAAGTGGCGCAATCCGACGGTCGATCGCGCTGCCGCCTGAGTGCCGTGCAGTACGACAGCGCAACGCAACACGGCGTTGCGTTGCGCTTCAGGGCTTCGTTTCGGCGAAGCTCGGGCGTAACAGAAGCTTCTCGTGCAGGCGGTCGAGGTTCGGATGCGCAGTCCGCCATTCGATCTCCGGGAAGCGGAATCCGATCCAGCCGAGCGCACAGCCCACGGCGATGTCGGAAAGGCTCAGGTGAATACCGCTGCAGAACGGTTTTTCGCCCAGGCCCTTGGCCATCGCCGCGATGCCGGCGACGATCTTGCCGCGCTGCCGGTCCATCCAGGCTTCGCTGCGCTCGCCGTCGGCGCGACCGCCCCACGTCGCTTCCAGGCGGCAAAGCACGCCGGCATCCATGACGCCATCGGCCAGCGCTTCCCAGGTCTTGACCTCGGCGCGCTCGCGGCTCTGTTGCGGAATCAGCTTGCCCACGGGCGAAAGCGTGGCGAGGTCTTCGACGATGACACGCGAATCGAACCACGCTTCTCTGCCTTCCATCACCAGCCAGGGCACCTTGCCCAGCGGATTGGCGCTGGAGATCGTCGTGGTGGCAGACCAGACGTCCTCGATGATGAACTGATAGTCAAGCCGCTTTTCGGCCATGACCACACGTACCTTTCGTACGAAGGGGCTGGCGGCAGATCCGATCAGTTTCATGCGATTTCTCTCTTCCCAAGTTCTCTTTGTTGTAGCGTTTTGATTCTAGTGTGGCGACCTTTATCTCCACGGCCAAACGAAATAGGCCTGCGAAATGCGAGATATCTTGCAACCTGTGGTGTCGCGGCGATGCAACACATGCACAGAGCGAAGCGTTGCGGGTCGAACGCCTAAAATTCAGGCATGAGCTTCTCTTCCGTTTCCGCACTTTCTCCGCTTGACGGCCGTTATGCCGCCAAGCTTTCCGCGCTGCGCCCCCTGATGAGCGAGCAGGGCTACATGCACCGCCGCGTGCAGGTCGAAGTGGCCTGGTTCATCGCACTATCGGACTGCGGTTTTGCTGAGTTCAAGCCTCTGACGCCGGGCGCCCGTAAGTACCTGCTCGCCCTGGTTTCCAACTTCTCGGAAGCCGACGCGATCGCCATCAAGGAGATCGAGAAGACCACGAACCACGACGTCAAGGCGGTCGAGTACTGGATCAAGTCGCGCTTCGACGCGCGCCCGGAGTTGCTGGCCGCGGCCGAATTCGTGCATTTCGCCTGCACCAGCGAGGACATCAACAACACCAGCCACGCGCTGCAGATCCAGTCGTCGCGCGACAAGGTGCTGCTGCCCGCGCTCGACGCGATCATCGTCAAGCTGCGCGAGATGGCGCACCTCTTTGCCGGCGTGTCGATGCTGGCGCGTACCCACGGCCAGACCGCGAGTCCGACCACGGTCGGCAAGGAAATCGCCAACGTGGCGGTTCGTCTGGCCAAGGCGCGCGACCAGATCGCCGGCGTGCAGTTGCTCGGCAAGATGAACGGCGCTGTCGGCAACTACAACGCCCACCTCGCAGCCTGGCCCGATTTCGACTGGGAAGCCTTCAGCCGCAAGGTCATCGAGACGCCGGCGCCGCTCGGCCTGGGCCTCACGTTCCAGCCGTACAGCATCCAGATCGAGCCGCACGACTACATGGCGGAGCTGTTCGACGCCGTGGCGCGCGCCGACACGATCCTGATCGACTTCTCGCGCGATATCTGGGGCTATGTGAGCCTCGGCTACTTCAAGCAGCGGCTGAAGAAGGGCGAGATCGGCTCCAGCACGATGCCGCACAAGGTCAACCCGATCGACTTCGAGAACGCCGAAGGCAACCTCGGACTGGCCAACGCGCTGTTGCGCCACCTCAGCGAAAAGCTGCCGATCAGCCGCTGGCAGCGCGACCTGACCGACAGCACCGTTCTGCGCAACATCGGCGTGGCCTTCGGTTATGCGGTGCTGGCGTATACGAGCCTCTCGACCGGCCTCGGCAAGCTCGAGCTCAATGAAGAAGCGCTGGCCGAAGACCTGGACGCCTCGTGGGAAGTCTTGGCCGAGCCGATCCAGACCGTCATGCGCCGGTTCGGCGTGCAGGGCGCCTACGAGCAGCTGAAGGAAGTCACGCGCGGAAAGACCGTCACCGCTGAGGCGCTGCACGGCCTGATTCGCTCGCTGGAGATTCCCGAAGCCGAGAAGGAGCGCCTGCTGACGATGACGCCGTCGAGCTATGTCGGCAAGGCTGCCGAATTGGCGAAGCGGGTGTGAGCCAGCGACAATCGCTGCAATGAAACCTTCCGACCTGCTCCAGCAATACCGTGACCAAGTGCGGCAAATCGCCCTGCGCCACGGAATGCGTTCGGTGTCGGTTTTTGGCTCCGTAGTCACGGGCACCGACACCGAGGAGAGCGACCTCGACTTGTTGGTCGAACCGACGCCGACGACCAGTACATTCGACATTGGCGGTGTGCAGTTTGAGGTGTCCGAGTTGCTTGGCATTCCGGTGGATGTGCTCACGCCCGACGCTCTGCCAATGGCTTTCCGCTCGCGTGTCATCGCCGAGGCTGTGCAGCTTTGAGCGACCCGACGCGGGTTCCTTTTTTTCTCGGGCATGTGGTCGAGGCGATCGACCGGATTCAAAGTTATGTGGCCGGACTAGACGAGTCCCAATTCCTCGACAACCATTTGGTGCGGGATGCGGTGGTTCGCAATCTTGAAGTGATCGGCGAGGCCTGCAGCAACGTGCGCAAGCACGACCTGTCGTTTGTCAAAGCACACCCCGAGATTCCATGGGGCAGCGTCATCGGCAACCGCAACTATCTTTCACACGGCTATTTCAACGTGAGCTACACCTCGGTGTGGAACACGGTGCAGCTTCACCTCCCCGCGTTGCGCGCAGATGTCGCCGCACTGCTTCCCTGATTCCATGGCACTCAAATCCACCATCTTCAAGGCGAACCTCGCAGTCGCCGACATCGACCACAGCTACTACGCCGATCACGCGCTGACGCTGGCGCGCCATCCGAGCGAGAACGACGAACGGATGATGGTGCGGTTGATTGCGCTGGCGCTCAACGCGTACAAGCTGCAGAGCGTGTGCGACGGCGACGGCGTGCTGGGCTTCGGTGCCGGCCTGTCGAACCAGGATGATCCGGACGTGTCGCTGCGCGACTTAACCGGCCGCACCCGAGTCTGGATCGAGGTCGGCCAGCCGGAGGAAAAGCCGCTGCAAAAGGCGTGCGGCAAGGCGGACGAGGTGCTGCTGTATTGCTTCAGCCACGCAGCCGGTATCTGGTGGAAGGGCATCGAGAACAAGCTGGCGCGACTGCAGAACCTGCAGGTGTGGCGAATTCCCAGCGAGACATCGCAGGCAGTCGCCGCTTTGGCGCAGCGCAGCATGCAATTGCAGGCGACTGTTCAAGAAAACGTGCTGATGCTGGGCGACGGCAAGAACAGCATCGATATCGAGCTGGTTCGCCTGAAATAGGGCTTTGGCCCAACGTTGCGCATCCAGCGCAATGCGTTGACTTTTTCTTTCGGCCCAATAGTGGCCGAGTTATCTGAGCCGACTCAGTCTTTCATGGATTGTGCGCATCGCGCGACCAATTCTTCAGTCGGCAATCATGAAGATCGTCCAGCAACGCATGCCCAATGTGAATCTGCTGCGCGTTCGCACGCCTGGCATTCACCGCGGAAAAACATCCAGATTGAATACTTTTAATCAGTCTCGCATCCATTAAGCCCGTCGAATTCATCTTTCTTCTTAATGTCTGCCTCATCCCTTTCGCGAAGTACTTCCAAACGGTTATTTCTTCGAAAAATGGATCAGGGCTGAACCATCAAACTCAAAAAAATTGTTCAGAATGACTGCGGACATTTCCGGGAGAATTTCATTCTTCAGGAAACCTCGAGAAGGCCATGCATCTGAGAGGCTGCCGTCGATTAACAGCATTTACCAGTGTTGCGAAGCGGGTGGGCGATACAGCAAGCGCTGGAAATGCAACACCGTGATCAATTGCGGTCCAATTGGATATATTTGAGTTTCCTGGAACCAATCGAAACGACTGCGGCTTCAAAGAACAGCCAAACGGAAATACCGTTACGGCAATCGAGCAACAACCCCCTCATTTGGGGATCGCTCCCTATTGGATGTCAATATTTCATCAGCCGGTAAAATTACTACGCAACAAGCGAGGCAGGTTTGCAAAAACATTGGACCGAAGGTTTTTTAACGAAGCTTTCGGCAGCGGTTTCATTATTTCAATAATTTTTAATTATATTCAGTTTATTTTAATTGAGCGCAGATTCAATCAACCACAGCAAGAACAATCATGAGCATTCCCGTTGCCTATTCAAACTTTAATTTGAATAATGACGACTTATCTCTTGCAAATGCAGTTCGAATCGCGTTAACCGAAACTGATTTTGAAGACATAAAACAAGCCTGGATTGATACCGCAAGCAATGCAGCAAAAATTACTTCCGGTTTATCGGATCTTGCCGCCGAAGATCCGAAACGGGCGGGTTTGCTTGGAAATCTTGCGACTGTAATAGCAGTACAGGAGTCATCAAGACATATCCTCGCGACACTGCAAACAACCAACGATATCAACGCCATAAAAGCAAGCGGCATCCTCAGCGTCGTCGGCGGCATCAGCGAGGTAACAGGCAACTTCCTCGTCAAGCCCGGCCCGCTATTGGTCACAGGCTTGACGCTCAAATGCGCAGGGTTGTTGGCCGGCGTGGCACAGAACATCGTCGAGGACCAGACCATCGGCCAGTTGATGGGCGTCAGTGCCGCCAATAACAACGCGCCGGTTGTGCCGCGGGGTCTGTTCGAATACGCGCCGGACGGCGTGACGCTGCTGAACACCATGATTTCCACGGAGGTCGGGAACCACCAAGTACAGGTGTACTGGGCCCGGAATGCAAACGGCCAGTTCTCCAAAAATGAAAGCATCTCGTCCATCCGCAGTGACGGCACGCTCAAATGCACCATCTTTGCCCAGCGAGAATACGGCTATTTGAAGCGCTTGGCTGGCAGTGCTTGGAAAGGTACTTTCACTTGTTTTTCTGCAAACGACGTCAATTGGCAAAAATCAGCATGAGTGACGTGGCATCTCCACAAGAAATCAAATGGTGGGATCAAAAACTATTATTTCGCAGCCTATTGGTCGGCCTTGTTTTCTTTGGAATATTTTGGGGACTGGCAAAACGAGCCGAGCCCTCTGAGGGCCATGTTTTTGAGCGTCTTCCGACTGTCAGTGGAACCTATCGTTGTTGCGACGCAGGTGGAAGATACAGTCAAAGCTGGGTTGGAGATGAAAGTATAAATTGCAAAGGTTTTTCTTACTATCACATCGGAACGGGGCGAAACGATTGCGGATTAAAAGAACAACTAAATGGTCTAATTGTTAATGTAGAACAAATATTCGTACCGGCTTACGATCAACCCTTGAGATTGGTCTCCAAAATCTCTCTGGATGGGCGTGTTTACTATGCAAGGAACAACCAACTCATTCGGGAGCGATGGATTGCGGGATCAAAAAAGGACGCCGCCCTTCTAGGATATATTTTCTTTATAGTATTTCACGCATCTCAACTTATTTATTTTTCTCGTAAATAAAATTTTAAATGTATCATGACTCTACCTATTGCATACAGTATTGTTAGTTTACAGAATGATGCCGCATCCTTATCTAATTCAATTAATAAGGCCTTGACGGGAGCCAATGAACAAATCAGATCAGATGCTTGGCTTGATGCAGCCTCCACAAGTGCAAAGATTACCGCAGGAATGGCGGAGCTCGCGGCAAACAACCCTCAGTGGGCTGGATATTTAGGTTCTGCTTCGACATTGACAGCCGTAGGCATATCAGCCACTAGGATTAATGATGACATTGAATCGACCAACAACATCAACGCCATAAAAGCCGGCGACATCCTCAGCGTCGTCGGCGGCATCAGCGAGCGAACAGGCAAATTCCTCGTCAAGCCGGGCCCGCTCTTGGTCGCTGGCCTGACGCTCAAAGGCGCAGGGTTGTTGGCCGGCGTGGCGCAGAACATCGTCGGAGACCAGACCATCGGCCAATTGATGGGCGTCAGTGCCGCCAATAACAACGCGCCGGTTGTGCCGCGGGGGCTGTTCGACCACGCGCCGGACGGCGTGACGCCGTTGAACACCATGATCTCCACGGAGATCGGCAACCACCAAATACAGGTGTATTGGACCCGGAATGCAAACGGTCAATTCACCAAGAACGAGAGCATTTCGTCCATCCGCAGTGACGGCACGCTGAACTACACCAACTTCACCCAGTATCAATACGGCGGCAACGGTGC
>JAQGMX010000401.1 GCA_028292145.1 Variovorax sp. | reverse complement strand
GACGCCTCGCTGGTCGAGATCAACCCGCTCAACCGTGACAGCAAGGGCAACGTCATGGCGCTCGACGCGAAGTTCAACTTCGACCCGAACTCGCTGTTCCGCCACCCGGAACTCGTCGCCCTGCGCGCCCTGGACGAAGAAGACGCGGCCGAAGTCGAAGCCTCGAAGTTCGACCTCGCTTACATCTCGCTCGACGGCAACATCGGTTGCCTGGTGAACGGCGCCGGCCTGGCAATGGCCACCATGGACACCATCAAGCTGTTCGGCGGCGAGCCGGCCAACTTCCTGGACGTGGGCGGCGGTGCCACCCCCGAGAAGGTGACCGAAGCCTTCAAGATCATGCTGAAGAACAAGAACGTCAAGGGCATCCTTGTCAACATCTTCGGCGGCATCATGAAGTGCGACACCATCGCCACCGGCGTGATCGCAGCCTGCAAGGCAGTGAACCTCAGCGTGCCGTTGGTGGTGCGCATGAAGGGCACGAATGAAGTCGAGGGCAAGAAGTTGCTGGCCGAATCCGGCCTGCCAATCATCAGCGCCGACACGATGGCCGATGCGGCCCAAAAAGTGGTTGCAGCCGTCAAGTAAGGATTAGTCATGTCGATCTACATCAACAAAGACACCAAGGTCATCACCCAGGGCATCACCGGCAAGACCGGTCAGTTCCACACGGAAAAGTGCCAGGAATACGCGAACGGCAAGAACGCCTTCGTCGCCGGCGTGAACCCGAAGAAGGCCGGCGAGTCGATCTTCGGCATTCCGATCTTCGGTTCGGTCAAGGAAGCGGCATCGCAGACCGGCGCCACCGTGTCGGTCATCTACGTGCCGCCACCGGGCGCGGCCGCTGCGATCTGGGAAGCCGTCGAAGCCGACCTGGACATGGCGATCTGCATCACCGAAGGCATTCCGGTCAAGGACATGCTCGAAGTGCGCAACAAGATGAAGGCCAAGGAAGCTGCCGGCGGCAAGAAGACGCTGCTGCTCGGCCCGAACTGCCCAGGCCTGATCACGCCGGACGAAATCAAGATCGGCATCATGCCCGGTCACATCCACCGCAAGGGTCGCATCGGCGTGGTCTCGCGCTCGGGTACGCTGACCTATGAAGCCGTGGCTCAACTGACCGAAATCGGCCTCGGCCAGTCGTCGGCAGTCGGCATCGGCGGCGATCCGATCAACGGCCTGAAGCACATCGACGTGATGCAGGCGTTCAACGACGATCCGGACACCGACGCGGTCATCATGATCGGCGAAATCGGCGGCCCGGACGAGGCTGACGCAGCCCGCTGGTGCAAGCTCAACATGAAGAAGCCGGTCGTCGGCTTCATCGCAGGCGTGACCGCGCCTCCGGGCAAGCGCATGGGCCACGCCGGCGCGCTGATCTCCGGCGGTGCAGACACGGCCGACGCCAAGCTCGCCATCATGGAAGAGTCGGGCTTCACCGTGACGCGCAACTTCTCCGAACTGGCCAAGTTGCTGAAGGCGCGCCTGTAAGCAGATCGCAGGCGACGCAATACGCGTCCCTGGCGACGACCACAACAAACGAAAAGGCGCTCGCAATCCAGGTTGCAGGCGCCTTTTTTATTCATAACAGTGGCATAGAGACATCGAGATCAACAACATGGAATTCCTGCAAACCCCCGACTTCTGGCTCAACCTCCTGAAGATCGTCTGGATCAACATCATCCTTTCGGGCGACAACGCCGTCGTGATCGCACTGGCGGCACGTTCGTTGCCGCCGGCGCAACAGCGAAAGGCCGTCTTCATCGGCTCCGGCGCTGCCGTGGTCCTGCGCATCGTGCTCACGGTGGTGGCTGCCAAACTGCTGGCGCTGCCCTACCTGCAGATCATCGGCGGCATGCTGCTGCTGTGGATCGGCCTCCAACTGCTCGGCGACGATGACGGCGGCGAAGGCGAAAGCAAGGAATACGGCAGCATGTTCGCGGCCGTGCGCACCATCCTGATCGCCGACCTGGTGATGAGCCTGGACAACGTGATCGCCGTGGCCGCAGCCGCGCAGGGCAACACCACGTTGCTGATCCTCGGCCTGGCCATCAGCATTCCGCTGGTGATCTTCGGCAGCACGCTCATGATCAAGCTCATGGAACGCTTCCCCATCATCGTGCTGCTCGGCGCCGTGCTGATCGGCTGGGTCGGCGGCGAAACCATTGCCGGGGACGTGTCGCTCGAGGGTGTGCGCGCGGCCTACCCATGGCTCCATTACGCGGGTGCCGTCGCCGGTGCCGCCTTCGTTCTCATCGTCGGGCGTTTCCTGCAGAAACGCGGCCACGACAAACCGGCCGTTCACTGAGCGCACGGCCCACTCGACCATGACAATCAAATCCTCCGCCTTGTGGGACTTCGAGGCGCTTACCGACACGGGTCGGGTACGCGCCAACAACGAGGATGCGATCGCGGTCGATCCGGCGCTGGGGTTTGCGATCCTGGCCGACGGCATGGGCGGCTACAACGGCGGCGAAGTGGCCAGCGGCATGGCCATCGCGCTGCTCCGCGCCAGCTTCGGTCGCTGGCTTGCCCACGCCGGCCCACGGGCGCCCGGACGCGCGGTCTGCCTCGCGCTTCAGGTCGGGACGGACGAGGCCAACAGCGCCATCCTTGAAGCCGGGAGCGCCAATTCGCATCTTCACGGGATGGGTACGACGCTGGTGTTGGCCGTGCTGGGCCCCGACCGTGCCGTGATCGGCCATATCGGCGATTCGCGTTGCTACCGGCTCCGAAACGGCCAGTTCGACCAGCTCACGCGCGACCATTCGCTGATGCAGGACCAGCTCGACGCAGGGCTCATCACGCCTGAGCAGGCTGCTCAGTCGCCACACCGAAATCTGGTGACGCGCGCGCTCGGTATCGAGCGCGCCGTCGAACTCGAAGTCAATGAATATCCGGTGCTGCCGGGCGATCTGTATCTGCTTTGCTCCGACGGCTTGAGCGAAATGGTGCAGGATGCCGAAATGCAGCGAATTCTGTTACAAAGCGATACGTTGTCGGACAAGGCAGCGCTTCTGGTCGCGGCTGCGAACGACAATGGCGGTCGCGACAACATATCCGTTGTCCTCGCGCGAGCCCTCGGTGACGAGACGGAACGCGGAGCCTGCTGACCGATCAACTTTGTAGATTCAGGAGCCGGCCATGCCGAAAATGATCGTCTCGATCGATGGTGTCGTGATCAAGGAGGTGACGCTCGCCAAGGACCGCACCACGCTCGGACGGCGGCCCTACAACGACATCGTCATCGACAACCTTGCGATCAGCGGCGAGCACGCGGTGCTGCACATGGTCGGCAGCGACGTCCAGATCGAAGACCTCGACAGCACCAACGGCACCTACGTCAACGCGCGTGCCGTGAAGAAGCAGGCGCTCGAGCACAACGACATCATCGAGGTCGGCAAATACAAGATTCGCTTTCTGGCCGGAATCGAATTGCCTGAACCGGCTTCGGACGCGCAGGCGCCCGGCGCACAGCGGGCCGGCGCGCCGGTGATCTCTGCGCCGATACCGCTTTCCACGGCGCCGACCGTCGTCGGCACGCTCAACGGCGGCGTGTTGCCGGCCGCAATTCGCGTGCTCTCCGGGGTCGGCGCCGGACGCGAGCTTTCGCTCGAGAAAGTCGTCACCACCATCGGCAAGCCCGGCATCGCCGTCGCAGCCGTGACCAGGCGCCTGCACGGCTACGTCATCGCGCCGATCGACGGCGGCACCACGCTCAACGGCGAAAAGCTCGGCAGCGAAGCGGTGACCCTGCAGGACGGCGACGTGCTGGAACTCGGCGGAACCAAAATGCAGTTCATCCACGCCTGAAGCGGCGTATGCCAAAAAAGTCCTTTACCGGCAGCGACTGAAGCGTTTAGCCTCCCCGAAGTAAAACAGCAAAGGGGGTGGCAACGATGCAGGTGCGTGTGCTGGGCTGCTCGGGTGCCATCGCGAAGGACTGCAGGACGACTTCGTTCCTCGTGGACGACGACCTGCTGATCGACGCCGGCACCGGCGTCGGCGATCTCACCCTCGTGGAGATGGCTCGCGTCGACGATGTCGTGCTCACGCACTCGCATCTCGACCATGTCGCTGCGCTGCCCCTGATGATCGACGCCGTCGCCAGCCGCCGCAACCGTCCGTTGCGCGTGCATGCGCTGAGCGCCACCATCGACGCGCTCCGCAACCACGTTTTCAACAACGTGATCTGGCCCGATTTCGCAAGCATCCCGAGCCGCGAAAACCCGTTCGTCAGCTTTCACTGCTTTGCCATCGGCGAGACGCTGAAGCTGGGAACGATGCAACCGAAACATGTCGAGGTCTTGCCCGCGATCCACACGGTGCCGGCCTGCGGGTTTGCGGTGCGCAGCGCAGCGGGCGGTCCGTATTGGGCTTTCAGCGGCGATACGGATCGCAATCCTGCGTTCTGGGCCCGCATCAACACGCTTGATATCGGCATGCTGGTGATGGAAACCGCTTTCAGCGACCGCGAGCAGGCGCTCGCCGAGCGCAGCAGGCACCTCTCGCCCGCGACGCTGGCCGACGAACTCGGGAACATCGTCGACGGACAGCAATATCCCATCTACATCACGCACACCAAGCCAGCCGAGACGGCGGAGATCATGAGCCAGATCGACGCGTTGGTGTCGGATTGGCGGGTGCACGGGGTGACGGGGCGGGATATCCGGTGGTTGGAGACGGGGAGCGTGCTGGTCATCGATTGAAGTCGACGAGCGCTTTCGCGACACAAAATGACACATTTGAGTCGGAGTGACAAAAATGTCAGGACAGAAAAAGTAACAAAGAGCAGGCTTTGTTGTTTCCTTAACCTGAACGTTCTCACTTTTAAAGCTTTTTGGGCGCTTTAGGCCGATTCCGAGGTTGGCACGCATGCTGCAAATACTCTGGCGCACCGGGCAGACCGGGCTGAACAACCAACCTGGAGTAAATGAAATGAACCGTCGTTCTATCGCACGCGATGTGCAAAAGGGCTTTACCCTTATTGAATTGATGATTGTTGTGGCGATTATTGGTATTTTGGCTGCGGTCGCAATTCCCCAGTACTCAAATTACACGTCGCGTACTCGCGCTGCTGCGGCAATTGCTGAATTGGCTTCTGTGAAAACAGCAGTTAATGTTTGCTACACCGAGACGCTTACACTTGTCGGCTGCAATTCAGGAACGAACGGCATCCCTGTCGCTTCCACTAATGCAGCGACTGGTGCGACGAGAAATATTACGGCTGCGAGTGTGGCAAACGGCGTCATCACTGCAACCTCAGGTGCGACAACAGCTGCAGCCACCCCTGTGGCGTTGACTATTGTGAATACACCGACTGTTGCTCCAGCAAACGGAAACATGCTTTGGACTAACTCCGGCACGATTTGCAACGCGACACGCGGTCTCAAGCCGGGACAAGGTGATTGCCCGTAAGCAAGTCTAGAATCTTGTAGAAAGGCCGCCTCTTGGCGGCTTTTCTTTTTCTTTTTTAGCCTAAGTGCCATCTGATAAGTTCATGACCTGACTCGCATTATCTGCAATCGCTCCAGTTCGACCGCATGAAAATCCTCCACGTCATCACCAGCATGGACCCCGCCCAAGGCGGTCTCTGCCAAGCCGTCCGCAACATGGTCCCCGCCTTGGCGGCACAAGGTTCCGACAGCGAAATCCTCTGTCTCGATGCGCCAAGCGCCGCATTCCTCGGACGCGACACCTTCCCCGTCCACGCCATCGGCCCGGCCAAAGGCCCCTACGCCTACGGTGCCGCGCTCAGGCCCTGGCTGCTCGACAATTTCCAGCGCTTCGATGTCGTCATCACCCACGGACTCTGGCAACACAACAGCGCCGGCACTTCGCGCGCCTTGGCGCACTACCGAAAAGCAAATCCCGACAAGCTAGCGCCACGGCATTACGTCATGCCCCACGGCATGCTCGATCCGTACTTCCAGAAAGCGCCTGGCCGACGTTTGAAGGCGATCCGCAACACCGTGTTCTGGAAGCTTTTCGAAGGCCCGGTCGTGAACAACGCCGACGGCGTTCTATTCACCTGTGCGCAGGAGCTCTCGTTGGCCCGAGAACCGTTTCGTCCTTACCGGCCCAAGCAGGAACTCGACGTCGGCATGGGCGTTGAAGCGCCGCCGACCCAGCAAGCCGGTATGGCGCCCGCCTTTCTCGAGCGATGCCCGCAAGTCGCCGGTCGACCTTATCTGCTGTTCATGAGCCGTCTGCACGAGAAGAAGGGCGTCGATCTGCTGATCCGCGCCTATGTGCAGTTGTGCGTCGAACACAAGCAACGCGCATCCGACGACGCCATGCCGGCCTTGGTCGTCGCCGGGCCGGGACTCGACACGCCTTACGGCGCCGAGTTGCAGGCGCTCGCCGCTG
>JAQGMX010000372.1 GCA_028292145.1 Variovorax sp. | reverse complement strand
GCTTCGACCACTTCGGCCCCCAGGTGCTGCCGATGGCGACCGCGCCGCCCAGGATGCCGCCACCGACGAAACCGAGCAGCGACAGCACGACCGTCCACAACAGTCCGTTGAACAGGTACTGCAGGTGCGCGGTGTTGAGGAAACCGATGCTCATAGCGGCGTCCCCAGCCGACGGCGGCGCGGAAAGGCCACCATGCCGACCGCCCAGAACACCGTGCGCATCACCAGCGACATCGCCAGATAGGCGACGGCGACGATCAGGTAGGTCTCGACCGAACGGAAGGTGTCCGACTGGATCCGGTTGGCGACCGCCGTGAGTTCTTCCGCCGAGATCTGCGAGCAGACCGACGAGGCGAGCATCAGCAGCACGTACTGGCTGGTCAGCGCCGGGAACACGCGCTCGATGGCCGGCGGCAGCACCACGTGGCGCAGCGTCTGCCAGCGCGACAGGCCCATGCATTCGGCCGCTTCGAGCTGGCTCGGCGGAATCGACTGGATGCCGGCGCGAACGATTTCAGCGGTGTAGGCGCCGACGTTGACCACCAGCGCGATCGTCGCCGCGGTGAACGCGCCGACCTGGAAGCCCATCGACGACATGCCGAAATACACGATGAACACCTGCACCAGCAACGGCGTGTTGCGGATCACCTCGATGTAGACGTTGGCGATGCGAGCCAGCCAGGCCGCGCGGCCGGTGGTGGCGAGCGCGCAGAGCACGCCGACCATGAAGCCGAACACGGTCGACGCGAGCGACAGCGTCAGGGTGGTCCAGGCGCCGGCCAGCAGGTCTGGCCAATAGGCCAGCGGTGCGGAGAAGTCGAAGGAGTATTTCAAGGCGGGTTGCGTGGTGCCGCTGAGCGGTAATCACGTCGTTTTTTGTCTGGTCAGGCCAATTTACCTACGAATCTGAATTGGCCTTACCGGGTTTACCCCGGCAAACGCAATCGAAAGGCCACAGAAAATGGTTTTGGCCTGACCATGTGGTCGGACCAGTTAAGGTCGCCAACCCATCGCGCCCCCATTTTTCGAGCCTCATGAACGACATCGCCCGCGTCGAAACCCGCCGCCTCTACCACCAGATCGCGGACAAGGTGCGCGCACTCATCCAGGAGCGCGGCTACCGCGAAGGCAGCCGCCTGCCGCCCGAGCGCGACCTGGCGCAGCAGCTCGGCGTGTCGCGGCCGTCGCTGCGCGAGGCGCTGATCGCGCTGGAGATGGAAGGCAACGTCGAGATCCGCATGGGTTCCGGCGTCTACGTCTGCCAGCGCACCGTCCGCCGGCCCGCGTTGCCGGTGTCGATGGGCGAGAGCCCGGCTGAGCTGATGCAGGCACGCGGTGCGCTCGAAGGCGCGGTCATCGTGCTGGCCTGCGTGCATGCGACCGCCGAAGGCCTGGCGCGCGTGCACGACAGCGTCGAGGCCATGCGTGCCGACGTCGCGGCCGGCCGCGACGTGATGGCGCACGACCGCGAATTCCACATCCGCATTGCCGAGATGTCGGGCAATTCGATCCTCGCCAGCCTCGTCGGCACGCTGTTCGACGAGCGCCAGAGCCCGCTCGCCCAACACATGCGCAACCGCCTCGAAAGCCAGCCGACCTGGCACGACGCGCTGGCCGAGCACGAGCAGATCTACCGCTGCCTGGTGCAGCGCGATCCGTTGCTGGCGGAATCGGCGATGCGTTCGCACATCCGGGCGGCCGCGGACCGCTGGGTGACGCCTTGAACGGCGTCGTTGCGTTCTTCGACGCCCTGCGCGCCAACCCCTGGGCCTATCCGGCGCTGGAGTCGGTGCACATCGTCGGCATCGCGCTGCTGCTGGGGAATCTGGTGGCGCTGGAAGTCCGGGTCTTCGGCGGCGCGGCGGCGTTGCCGGTGCCGGCGCTGGCCCGGCTGTCGCTGCGGATCGCCGCCGTCGGTTTCGGACTGGCCGCCGTCAGCGGGCTGCTGATGTTCGCCACGCAACCGTCGGAACTACTGGGCAATCGCAGCTTCGTCATCAAGATGGGGCTGCTCGCAACGGCCGGTTGCAACGCCGCGTTGTTTCACGCGCGCGGATCGCTCCACAAACTCGACCTGACGGCGCGGGTTCAGATGTTGGTGTCCACTGCGATCTGGATCGGCGTCGTCGTCTGCGGACGCTGGATCGCCTACTGAACATCCTGCAGACACACATATATAGAGAGGCCAGCCGCCATGCCTACTTCCAACTCTCGCCGCCGGTTCGTTCTCGTCGCCGCTGGCGCCGGTTTTGCAGCACCGCTGCTCGCCCTGCCGTCCGCCGCCTGGGCGCACCACGGCTGGAGCAGCTTCGACCAGGACCGCCCGATCTACCTCGAAGGCAAGGTCGCCAGCAGCAAATGGCAGAACCCGCATGCCGAGCTGATGCTGGACGTGTTGCCCGGCCTGGCATTGCCGGCAGGTTTGGCCCAGCGTTCGGTGCCGGCGCAAAGTGCCGGCGTCGACGGCCCGGGGCTGTTGGCCAAGGCCGTGGTGCCGCGCCGGAAGGACGCGCGCTGGGAGCTGGAACTGGCGCCGCTCACGCGCATGTCGGCATGGCAGGTGCCGCAGTTCAAGGCCGGGGACAGCGTTTCTGCGGTCGGATTCACGATGAAGGACGAGGTCGGGGACGCGGTGATGCGGGTGGAATATCTGTTCGTGGGTGGGAAAGTTTATGGGCTGCGGTCGAGCCCGGCCTGAATCGCCAAAGCTAAGTTATTGATGCATATGGCTTTTCAATGCAAAATCGCTTTTCTCCGAAATGGATTGAAAAGTGATCGGCTACATCGAAAACTCCGAAAGCCAGAACCGGCAGTACATCGACGCGGAAACTGTCTTCCACGAACGCCGTCGCGTCATGCAAGCGGCGGATCAGTTTCGCGGCGGCATGATCTGGCGCGAAGTCTCGGGCAGCCGCTACCTGATCCGCACTTCTTCCAGGAGTGCGCAGACATCGCTCGGCCCGGAGAGTGAGAAGACCACCGCGATCTATCGGAGCTTCATGGCGCGGAAGGCCGAAATCGCCGAGCGCCTCGCCACCATCGAAACGGTATTCGACGAGCAGCGCCGGCTGAATCGCGCGCTTCGTGTCGGAAGGGTTCCCAAGATCGTGGTCGACGTGCTGAACGTGCTGGAAAAGGCGGGAGTTCAGGAGAACTTCACGGTGGTCGGCACCCACGCGCTTTACGCTTATGAAAGCGCCTGCGGCGTCCGTTTCGTGCCGCAGGCCATGGCAACGCGCGACATCGATCTGCTGTTCGACACACGCAAACATCTGGCTTTTTTCTCCAGGATGAAGGAGTCCGAAGCTTCTTTCATTGGATTGCTTCAAAAGGTCGACAAATCTTTCGTGAGACTCGAGGACCAGAAGGAGACTGCGAGAAATGCGCAGGGTTTCGAAGTGGATGTGATTCGACGGATGGCAAAGGACGGCGACCCGCATCCGTTGCGCATGAGCGATGACGAGGAGGACATCTGGGCCGTCCAGGCCTCGACGGGCAACCGCATTCTGGGCTCGCCGCGCTTCGAGCAGATGGTTGTCGCCACCAACGGCGAAATGGCCTCGATGGTCACCATGCATCCCATGGATTTCGTGAGCGTCAAACGCACGTTGGCGACCTACGCGAACCGCGATCCGCTCAAACGTTCCAAGGATGTTCTGCAAGCGGACCTGGTGGAAGAACTGGTTCGGGAGCGGATGCCCCAGCACTCGACCTAAGCCTCTTCCCGAACCTTCCGCTCCCGCATCACCCAGCTCGCCAGCGCATCTGCAGGCATCGGCCGCGCGAAGTAGAAGCCCTGCAGCTCGTCGCATTTCGCCTCCCGCAGCGTCTCGACCTCCTGCTCCCGCTCCACGCCCTCGGCCACCACGCGCATGCCCAGCGTGTGGCCCAGCCCGATGATGGCGCGCGCGATCGCCAGTTCGGTCGGGTCGTCGAGCATCTGGTGGATGAAGGAGCGGTCGATCTTCAGCTTGTCGATCGGGAAGCGGTTCAGGTAGGCCAGGCTCGAATAGCCGGTGCCGAAATCGTCGATCGACAGCAGCACGCCGAGCGCCTTGAGCGCATGCAGTTGCGTCAGCGTCTGCGCGGCCGAATCCATCAGCGTCGATTCGGTGAGTTCGATCTCGATGTGCGCCGGGTCGACCTGGTTGTCCTGCATGGCGTTGCGCAGCGTGTCGACCAGCCCGCCGTCCCGCAACTGCAGCGCCGACATGTTGATCGACACCGGAATCGCGCCCAGTCCCTGCCGCTGCCAGGCCGCATGCTGGCCGCAAGCCTGCGCGATGACCCAGGCGCCGATGTGCACGATCTGGCCGGATTCCTCGGCGATCGGTATGAAATCGACCGGCGACACCGCGCCGAGTTCCTCGTTCGTCCACCGCAGCAGCGCCTCCACGCCCAGCATGTCGCCGCTGCGGGCGTCGATGCGCGGCTGGTACGCCAGGCTCAGCTCGTGCCGGTCGATGGCATGGCGCAGGCTGGACTCGATCAGGAGCCGCTTCTGTGCCCGCTCGTTCATGTCGGGCGTGAAGAAGCGCGCCATGTCGCGGCCGCCGGCCTTGCTGTGGTACATCGCGACGTCGGCATGCCGCATCAGCTCGTCGATGTCGTCGCCGTCTTCCGGATACATCGCCATGCCGACGCTGCAAGACACATGCAGTTCGGTGCCTTCGATCATGTGGGCACGCCGGATCACCGGCGCCAGCCGCTTCTCGACGATGAGCCGGACTTCCGCGCTGTCGGCCACCGCATCGAGCACCACCACGAACTCGTCGCCGCCGAGCCGGCTGACCGTGTCGCCCGGCCGCACGGATTCCAGCAGCCGCCGCGCCACCGACTGCAGCAACGCGTCGCCGACGTGGTGGCCGAGCGAGTCGTTGATGTTCTTGAAGCGGTCGAGGTCGATGAAGAGCACGCCGACCCGCTTGCCGCTGCGCCGAGCACCGCCGATGGCCGTTCGCAGCCGCTCGATGCACAACGCCCGGTTGGGCAGCTCGGTGAGCGTGTCGTGCAGCGCCAGGAAACGGATGCGCTCCTCGCTGCGCTTGCGCTCGCTGATGTCGATCGACGTGAAGATGTAGTGAGAAATGCTGTCCGGCCCGTTGCGCACCACGCTCGCCACCAGCCAGGCTGGATAGGTGCTGCCGTTGCGCCGGCGCACGCTGACTTCGCTCTGCCATGCGCCGCGCCGGTTCAGCATCGCCCAGAAGTCGGGCTGGAGCAGCGTGGCGTCGGTCAGGAAGGACTCGGGCCGCTCGCCGGTCAGTTCGCGCAGGTCGCGGCCGGTGTGACGGGTCAGGGCGCGGTTCACGGTCACGATGCGGTGCCTGTCGTCGATGATCATGATGCCTTCCGACGAGGCCTCGAAGACCTTGGCCCAGAGCTCCAGGCGCTGCTCCATCTGCTTCAGGTGGTTGATCGGCGTGAAGGCAGTGAGCATCGCGTCCTGCCCCTGATAGGTCAGGCGGCGGGCCGACAGCACGGCCCACGACGGCTCGCGGCCGCCCTGCCAGCGCACCTCGAATTCGTCCACCGAGCCGAGATCGGCCAGTTCCTGGAAGAAGCGCGCGCGCACCGCCGGATCGAGCCCGATCGCCCACGGATCGACCGGCCGTCCGCCGAGCCAGGCCTGTGCCGGCGGATTCGCGTTGAGCACCTCGTGGCCGGGAATGGCGGTGACCATCAACGGAATCGGTATCGCCGCGACCAGATCGCGCTGAGCTTCCGACGCGCGGGCGTTGGCCGCGAGCTCCTGCTGAATCTGGCGCTCGCGGTCGAGCTGCGCCAACATGTCGTTGAAGCCGAGCACCAGCCGGCCGATCTCGTCGCCGCTGTTCCAGTGCGCGCGCAAGGTGTGGTCGCCGGTGCGGCGCACGGTGTCGACCACGCGCGACAGCCGGCCGAGCGGCACCGCGATCTGACGTGCGACGTAGAACACCGCCGTGAGGATCAGCAGCAGCAGCGTCAGCGCGGTGCCCAGGTGCAGCCACATGCGGGTGAAGAACCCTTTTTCGCGCACCTTCAGCAGGTTGTCGAGTTCCGAGCTGGCACGCGACCAGGCATGGTCGAGGTCCGCAAACAACGCCTGCTGCGCGACGGCAAACGCCGCGAACTCCGGCGTGATCGTGGCGCTGTCGGTATGGGCTGCGCCGTTGCTGGCCTCCAGCACTGCGCGCGCGGCTTGCCGGAAACGGGTGATTCCCGCGTTCAGGCGCAAGCGTGAGGCATCGAGCCGTTCCTGCAGCGGCCCGGTCGCAGCAGCGAAGGCCTCGCCGTAGTCGCTCTGGATGCCGGCCGCGACGGCGTCGATCCGGCCTTCCAGGATGAAGTACTGGGTGCGCGCCTCCGTGGCGGCCAGCCCGAAACCGGCCGGCGTCCGCAGCCGTGCGTCCATCGCCGAACCCAGGTCCAGCAGCTCCGGAAAGCGCAGCAGCACCAGCGACATCGTGTAGTAGCTGTCGAGATCGGGATCGAGGATCAGATTCGACTGGTTGCCGACGCGCGTCACCAGCGCCCGGCCGCTTTCGAGCGCGGCGCGATTCGCCGCAATGCTGTCGACCGGGCTCGCGGCCTGCGCCCGTGCGAGTGCATGGCGGAACTGCGTGCTGCGCTCCGCGCTTTGCAAACCCTCGCCGCGCTCCTGCTCGAGCACTTCGATCTGCGCGGCAGAGGGCAGCGACGCGGCGCGCCAGCCGGCCAACGCCATGAGCGAAGGACGCAGCTCGCCGATGTAGGCCGTGCCGGCCATCTCCTTGCGGCCGAAGTCGATCGCAATGAACTTTTCGTCGATCAGGATGCTGCTGATGAAGATCACTGCCGTGAGATCGAGCAGGTAGATGACCAACAATTTGCGCCCGACGCTGAGCCGGCCGAGCCGACGGGAAATGAATTGCAGCATGTGGAATCGGTTGTGTCTAAAAGTTAAGCAAGATCGGGTCCAATCGTGGGATGACCCCCATCGAATCCCGCCTTACCGAACTCGAGATCAAAGCCAGCTTCACCGAAGACCTGCTCGACCAGCTGAATCTGGTGATCTATCGGCAGCAAGAGCAGATCGACCGCCTGACGCGGCAGCTGCACCAGTTGCGCCTGCAAATGCCCGAAGCCGGCAGTTCGGCCGCGCATGAGTTGCCTCCGCACTACTGAAAATGCCTCGAAGGTCCACCTGTTGCATCCTTGCGTTGCGTTTCGTGTCCGAATGTGTCCGGAGTCGATCAGAATAGGGGGTTCTTTCCTGGAAACCGGCTGCCGTCACTTCAAATGATGAGAAAACCCCTGACGCGGACCGTCCTTTGCATGCTCGGCGGTGCCGTGGCTGCAACGCTTGTTGCGTTGTGGATCGGCGAGCTGACCGTCCGTCGCCAGCAGCACATCGACACCGGTGAGCTGGCGGAGAACTACATCTCGCGCTCCGACAAGATCAACGCGGAAGCCATCACCGCACTGGTCGAAGTCGGCAGCGGCAACGACGCCATCTGCTCGACCACTGAGGTTTCCCGTCTGCGGCGCATCGTGCTGTCGTCGCAATATCTGAAGACCGCGTCGCGCGTGCGCGACGGCCATTTCTACTGCAGCTCGACCGCCGGCAGCATCGATCCGCCCGTCCCGGTGCCCGAGCCGGATTTCTCGACCGAGAACGGCAGCAACTTCACTTTCGATACGCCCGCGCTCGGCGTCCCCGGCGCCCGCGCGATGGTGATCGAAAAAGGCAGCGCGTCGGTTTCGCTCAATGCGCACGTCTATTCGGAGATGGTCGACAGCCGGCTCGACTACGCCGTAGTCGCCGTGCAGGGCACCCAGCGCCGGCTCTTCATGGCGTCGGGCACCAACATTCCGTTGGAAGACGTGCCGCTTCAGAACGGCGAGTCGATGGAAATCGGTGGACGCCTCTTCGCGGTGCGCTGCTCCACGATTTACAACAGTTGCATGGCCGCGGCCTTGCGCGAACCGCCGTCGGTTCTGGCATCGCCAGTGATGCTCGAATTCGGCATCTTCGGCCTGCTGATCGGGCTCAGCGGCGGCCTCGCCGTGAGCTCGATGCTCGGGCGCTCCAACTCGCTCGGCCGGCAACTGCGCACCGCCCTGCGCTCGGGCAAGCTGCGGATCGTCTACCAGCCGATCGTGCGGCTGTCCGATCGCCGTCGCACCGGCGCCGAAGCGCTGCTGCGCTGGACCGACGCCACCGGCAAGTCGGTGAGCCCCGATGCCTTCATCAGCGTGGCCGAACAGGACGGGTTCATCGGCGAGATCACGCGATTCGTGATCAACCGCGTGCTGGCCGAACTGGGCGACGACCTGCGCCGCCGGCCCGATTTCCAGGTGACGGTGAACGTGGCGGCGAGCGACATCCTCGACAACAGCTTCCTGCCGTTCCTGCAGGCGCGGCTGGTGGAAGCCGGGCTGGCGGCAGCGAGCATCGGCCTCGAGGTGACCGAGCGCACCACGGCCAACAGCCGCGAAATGGGCCGTGGCATCGCGCGTCTGCGCGAAGCCGGTCACAAGGTCTACATCGACGACTTCGGCACCGACTATTCGAGTCTGTCGTACCTCTCGCGCCTGCGGGTCGACGCGATCAAGATCAACCGCACCTTCATGCAGGCGCTGCACGACCAGAGCGACAAGGACACCATCGCGCCGCAGATCGTCGCGATGGCCGAGGTGCTGGGCCTGAGCATGGTGATCGAGGGCATCGAGGAAGAACAGCAGGCCGCCTACTTCCTGACGCTGGCGCCCAAGGCGCTGGGCCAGGGCTGGCTGTTCAGCAAGCCGGTGGAAGCGGCGCGGCTGTTCGGGGTCTGAGCCCCGGACGTTCGAACGTTCCTGCTTACTGCTTTACTGCTTGGCCGCTTCGAGCGCGTCGCGCGTCTGCAGCGCCACCCGGCGTGCGGCTTCCGCAAAATCGTCTCCGTTGGACGCGTAGCAGATCGCACGCGACGAGTTGACGATGATGGGCGCGTCGGTGCGCCAGCCGGCACGCACCGTGGCGACCGCATCGCCGCCCTGCGCGCCGACGCCGGGGATCAGCAGCGGCACCGTCGGCGCGAGTTCGCGAACGCGCTCGATTTCCGCCGGATAGGTCGCGCCGACCACCAGCCCCAACTGGCCGTTGAGATTCCACGGCCCCTGCGCCAGACGCGCGACGTGTTCGTAGAGCAACGGTTCACCTTCGACACTGGCCAGCCGCTGCCCCTGCAGATCGGCGCCGCCGGGGTTGCTGGTGCGGCACAACAGGAAGGCGCCCTTGCCTTCATGCTGCAGGTACGGCGCCACCGAGTCGAAACCCATGAACGGCGACAACGTGACCGCATCGGCGCCGTAGCGCTCGAACGCTTCGATGGCGTACTGCTCGGCGGTGGAGCCGATGTCGCCGCGCTTGGCGTCCAGGATGATCGGCACATCGGGCGCGACGCGACGGATGTGCTCCATGAGCCGCTCCAGCTGGCCCTCGGCACGGTGGGCCGCGAAGTAGGCGATCTGCGGCTTGAAGGCAATGGCCAGATCGGCGGTCGCATCGACGATGCGCGCGCAGAAATCGTAGATCTTGTTGGCGTCGCCCTTGAGGCGGGACGGAAACTTGGTCGGCTCGGGATCGAGGCCCACGCACAGCAGGGAGCGGTTCTGTCGCTCGGCGGCGCGCAGTTGTTCGATGAAAGTCATGCCGGGATTTTAGGTGGCGCCAAGCGGGGCCCAGGGGGTTAAGGCGCGCCCTGGTCGGCAGCGAGACACAGGTCGGCCCAGGCGCGCGCCTTGTCGGCCATGTTGCGCAGTAGATAGGCCGGGTGGTAGGTCGCCACGACCGGCACGCCGTTCAACGCTGCCATCGGCGATGCGCGACCGCGCAGGCGCCCCAGCGGTTCGGTGCTCTGCAGCAGACTCTGCGCCGCCAGCGGGCCCATCGCCAGGATCACGCGGGGCGCAAGCGCTTCCGCTTGGGAAAGAAAACTTTCCGCGAACGGTTGCGGGCTGTCCTCCCGGCCCGAAGCGACACCGCGGTGCGTTCGCATCACATGCACCGGCAACGCGCCGGCATGAAGCTGCAGCGCGCGCAGCATGTTGTCGAGCAGCTTGCCCGCATCGCCGGCGAACGGTTCGCCGTGGCGGCCGTCGGTATCGGGCGGCATGTCGGCGACGATCAGCCAGCCGCCCTGGTTCGCCGACGCCTCGCCGTCGAAATAGAGACGGCGCGGCGCATCGACCAGTACCGCTGCGGCGCCGTTGGCCACGGCGTGCGGAGCGGATGCGGGTGCCGGTGCGGATGCCGGCGCGGATATCAGCGCCGGCGCGCGCACGGGACGTGGTGCAGCGACCGGCGACGCCTCGACCGCCGCCCTGTTCGATGCCAGAGGCAGGGGCTGCGGCGCAACGACAGCTGCCGGCCACCACACCTTGATGCCCATCTCGTCAAGCATCGCGCGCTGCCGCGCATCGAGGTTCAGACCTGGGGGCGAAGCCATGACGATCGCATCGCTCATCCGTTCAACCCGCCCCAGGCGCTGGTCGGCTCGTTCAGGCGCAGGCTCATGACGACCGCATCCTCGCGCCCGCCATGCGCCGGGTAGTACGCCTTGCGCATGCCGACGCGGCGGTAGCCGTTGCGCTCGTAGATCCGCAGCGCGCGCTCATTGCTCATGCGCACCTCCAGCCAGAGCCACTGCGCGCCTTGCCCGCGCGACCATCCGGCCAGCGCCTCCAGCATCAGCGGCGCCCAGCCCTGGCGCTGGAAAGCCGGCGCCACGGTGATGTTGAGCAAATGCACTTCGTCCACGCCCTTCATGGCGACGAAATAGCCTATGACGGTGTCGACACCCGCAGTCACACCCGATCCAGGGCCGAGAAGCACCTGGCAGTGGTAGCCGGCAGCCATCGAATCGATGAAATTGGCACGGGTCCACGGGTGGCTGTAAGCCTTCTGTTCGACAGCGCAGACGGCGTCGAGAAGGTCGACGCGCAGATTGTCCAGACGGGCTTCCAGAGGTTGCAGGACGGCGCTCATGGCTGTGGGGTTTCGATCTTGGCCCGTTTGAGGGCCATGCGTTCTTCGGTGGTCTGTGCGACTTTATCGCGGACGTAAAGCGGGCGTGCGTCGGACGGCGCGACGTCCCGGCCTGCGGCGAGCAGCACCGGCGCGAGTCGCAGCATCGCCGTGGCGGTGGGCAACACCTCGTGGCGCGCCGCTTCCGCCACCGCCGGGAGCCGGTCGCCGTACGCGGCAAAGGCGTTGCCGGCGAGCGCCCAGCCTGCGGGCACCGCGATCTGTTCGGGTGCGAGCACCTGCACATCGTCATCGACGCCCGTCGGCTCCGAGACGCGGTCCAGGTCATACGATGCCGAATAGACCTGGTCCATCCGCGCATCCAGCACCGCTACCACGCGCGTCGCGCCGAAGCGGTGCCGTGCCTCTTCGGCCACCGCCTGCAGCGTGTCGACCGGCAACAGGCGCACGCCGGCGCCGAATCCGAGCCCCTGCGCCACCGCGCAGGCCGTCCGCAGCCCGGTGAAGGAGCCCGGACCGCGGCCGAAGGCGATGGCCTCAAGCTCGCCCAGCGACAGTCCAGCCTCGGCCAGCATTGTGCGGATCAGCGGAAGCAGCGTCGTCGACGACTGCGCGCCGCCCGCGCCGGTGTGCGTGACGATGCGCTCGCCATGCTGCACGGCGACGGACAGCGTGTCGGTGCTGGTGTCGAAAGCGAGCAGGCGGGGCGAGGACGTGGAAACTGAAGCGGACGCGGGCATCCGCCGATTATCGAGGCCGGGATAATCCACCGATGCCTTTCGCCAGATCCATCCTCTTGTCGCTCGTCGCGTTCGCGGCTTCCGGCGCCGCCGTCCACGCACAGAACCTGCCCGCGGAAGTCGAGAACGCGCTGGTCCGTGCCAAGGTGCCGCGCGAAGCCGTCACGCTGCTGGTGGCCGATGCGGATGCCGAGGCCGCCCGTCCGCCCCGCCTGGCCTGGCGCCAGCAGGTGCCGATGAATCCGGCGTCGATCATGAAGCTGGTCACCACCTACGCCGCGCTCGACCTGCTCGGCGCAGCCTACACCTGGAGCACGCCGGTGTTCGTCGACGGGCCGGTGCGCAACGGCGTGTTGGAAGGCAATCTCTACATCCAGGGCCAAGGGGACCCGAAACTGGTGCTCGAGCGCCTGTGGCTGCTGCTGCGGCGCGTGCAGGGACTGGGCATCCGCTCCATCCAGGGCGACATCGTGCTCGACCGCAGCGCTTTCGAAGCGCTCGACGCCGACCCGTCCGCCTTTGACGGCGAAGGCCTGCGCCCCTACAACGCGTCGCCGGATGCGTTGCTGGTGAACTTCAAGTCGGTCGTCATGACCTTCGTGCCCGACGGCGCGACGCAGACCGCGCGCATCACCTACGAACCGACGCTGGCCGGCGTCGTGACGCAGGCATCGGTGCCGCTCGCGCCGGGCGCTTGCGGCGACTGGCAGACCGCGCTGAATGCCGCGTTGGCCGATCCGGCGCAGCTGCGGTTCGCGGGCAGCTATCCGGCGTCGTGCGGCGAAAGGACCTGGGCGACCGCGTACGCCGATCCGCGCAGCTATGCCGCGCGCGCGGTCGGCGGCATGTGGGCGGAGATGGGTGGCCAGATCGGCGGACAGTTGCGCGACGGCCGCGTGCCGGCGGGCCTGAAGCCGGCCTTCGAGATCAGCTCGCCGCCGCTGGCCGAAGTGGTGCGCGACATCAACAAGTTCAGCAACAACGTGATGGCGCAGCAACTGTTCCTCACGCTCGGCCTGCAGCAGAAAAGGCGCGGCACGCTCGACGCCTCGCGCACGACGATGCGTCAATGGTGGAACGAGCGCATCGGCACCGGCGAAGGGCAGCCGGTGTTCGACAACGGCTCGGGCCTGTCGCGCGACGAGCGCATCACCGCGGCAGAGCTGGCGAAGATGCTGCAGGTTGCGTGGCGCTCGCCGGTGATGTCGGAACTGATGTCGTCGCTGCCGGCATCGGGCGTGGACGGCACGCTGCGCCGGCGCGCGCTGCGGTCGGGCGGCTCGGCGCACCTGAAGACCGGCACCTTGCGCGATGCGGCAGGCGTGGCAGGCTTCGTCGACGGCGCCAGCGGGCGGCGCTACGTGGTGGTCGCGATCGCCAACCATCCGAACGCCGCAGCGGCACGGCCGGCGTTCGATGCGCTGGTCGACTGGGTCACGCAGGACCGTTGAGCCGGCGCCTGTAACCCGAATCACGAATCAGTTGTAGCGCGACTCCGGATCGGTCAGGGAAAGCGAAGCGCGGTAGGCGGCGCGGCCGGCGATCTTGGTCTGCTCGACCAGTGTCTTCCAGTGCTCGGCCTGGTCGTACGGCGACTGGCGCATCGGCCGCTTGATCAGCGTCTGGCTCACATCGAGCAGCGCGCTGGCCGAGGTCAGGCAACACTGGATGGCGATGTGTTCGGGCCCGTCGAAAGCAACGGCCGGCTCGCCGTCCATGCGCGCCAACACTTTCCCGATGGCTGCACGTGCGTTGTCGATCAACGCCGTTTCGCTAAGCGGGTGAGTCATCTCTTCTCTCGGTGAACTTTATTCTTCATCGGGCGTGATGTTGCCAGCACCAGCCGCTCCAAAAACATCGAAATTCGACTCAAAAATAAACAAAAGTATTCCGGTCGCCGGAGTCTTTTGCAAATGAGGAATTAAGTCGCAGCCGCTCTGCGCAACCGGTCACCGACACCCTCCCACTCGGGCGTCTCCGGGGGGGTTTCGATCCAGATCAGGCGCACGGCGCGGGCATCGAACTCGCGCAGCACGGCGAACAGCTGTTGCGCCGTGGCAGCCGCGTCGTCGGGCATGCGGCGCTGCAGCACGCGCTGCGAGCGGATCTTCAACGGGCTGCGCGCCCAGACCGCGATGTGCGCCGCCTGCGCGCCAAGCACATCGAGCGCCGCCTGTAGCGCCTTGGCGTCCATCAGCCTGACCTTGGCTTCGGGCGCGTAATGCGAGGCCAGCGTGCCGGAAGCGCGCGGATCGGGCGCGGCCAGATCGTGCGGATTGCGCAGCGCCTCGCCGCAGGCCGCCTCGATCTGCACGCGGGAAATCGCACCTGGTCGCAGCAGCACCGGGACGCCGCGGCTGCAGTCGACGATGGTCGATTCGATGCCGACCTCGCACGGCCCGCCGTCGATCACCGTCAATGTGTCGCCGAACTCGTCGTGCACGTGCTGCGCGGTCGTCGGGCTCACGCGGCCGAAGCGGTTGGCGCTCGGCCCGGACAACCCGGCAACGCCGAGTTCGGCGCAAGCCTCCAGCAGCGCCTGCGCGACCGGATGCGCGGGGCAGCGCAGGCCGATGGTGTCCTGTCCGCCGGCAGAGGCGCCAGCCACGCCGATCTGGCGCGTGACGATCAGCGTCAGCGGTCCGGGCCAGAACGCCTTCACCAGTTTCTGCGCGAAATCCGGCAACGGCTGCGCGAACCGCGACAGCGACTGGGTGCCGTGCGCCCCGGCCGCGATATGCACGATCAGCGGATGGTCGCTGGGTCGGCCCTTCGCGCGAAAGATGCCAGCAACTGCCTCGTCGCTGGCCGCATC
>JAQGMX010000365.1 GCA_028292145.1 Variovorax sp. | reverse complement strand
TTTTCCGGTCGGGGCGTACGTCCTTTCTCCCCCTTTTCGATGTTCCCGCGTTGGCTCGACCGCCTGCCGAGCCAGTGCGCGGTGTGCCGTGCCTGGCCGTCGCAACCGGTCTGCGATGCCTGCATTGCGCGCTTCGCCGCGCCTGTGCCGCGCTGCGCCACCTGCGCGCTGCCGCTGTCGACCGCCGACGCCGGCACGCAATGCGGCGACTGCATCGTCCATCCGCCGCCGCTCGACGCCTGCCTGGCCGCCTGCGACTACGCATGGCCGTGGCCCGAGCACATCGCACGCTTCAAGTTTCATGGCGATGCCGGCTGGGCGACGCCGTTCGCGACGCTGATGCGCAGCGCGCCGTGGGTGGAATTGCGCATCGAGCAGTGCGACATCGTCCTGCCGATGCCGCTGTCGAAGGAGAGGTTGCGACAGCGCGGCTTCAATCAGGCGCACGAACTCGCTCGGCGGCTGGCGCCCGGCAAGACCGACGCAACATTGCTGCTGCGCACACGCGACACGCCCGCGCAGAGCACCTTGCTGCGCGCTGACCGCCTGCGCAATCTCGAAGCGGCGTTTGCCGTGGAGCCGCTGCGTCCCGATGCCGTGCGCGGGCTGCGCGTCGTGGTGATCGACGACGTGATGACCAGCGGCGCCTCGCTCTTCACAGCCGCGACCGTGCTGCGAACGGCCGGCGCGTCGCACGTCGCGGCTGTGGTGCTGGCACGGACGGCCTGAGACGATCGAGCAACGTTCATCGAAACCCATCGACGCGAGACAATCGCGCCATGTTCCACATCGTTCTCGTCGAGCCCGAAATCCCGCCGAACACCGGCAACGTCATCCGGCTGGCGGCCAACACCGGCTGCATGCTGCATCTGGTCGAGCCGCTCGGCTTTTCGATGGACGACCGCCTGCTGCGCCGCGCCGGACTCGATTACCACGAGTACGCCGAAGTGCGGCGCCATGCGAACTGGCAGGCATTGCTCGATGCCGAAAAGCCGGCACCGGAGCGGATGTTCGCGCTCACCACGCGCGGCACGCGGCGGGTGCACGACGTGGCATTCGTCGACGGCGACTGGCTGGTCTTCGGCTCCGAAACCCGCGGCCTCGCGCCCGAATTGCGCGAAACCTTCGCGCCGACGCAATGGCTACGGCTGCCGATGCGCGAAGGTCAGCGCAGCCTGAATCTGTCGAATGCTGTCGCCGTCACGGTGTTCGAAGCCTGGCGACAGAACGGCTTCACCTGAAGCGGCGCACCACCGATTCGGCCACGCAGGCCGGCTTGGCCGCACCTTCGAGTTCGACCGTGGTTTCCCACGTCATCTGAAGGCCGTCGCCGGCGATCGGCTCGGCAGACAGCAGCTTCAGCCGTGCCCGCAACCGGCTGCCCACCGGCACCGGCGACATGAAGCGCACGCGGTTGAGTCCGTAGTTCACGCCCATGCGCGATTCGACGACCGTCAGCGCGCTCTCGAAGAACTTCGGCAGCAGCGACAGCGTGAGAAAGCCGTGCGCGATCGGCCCGCCGAACGGTCCCGCCTTGGCGCGCTCCACGTCGACGTGAATCCACTGCCGGTCGCCGGTGGCTTCGGCGAATTGGTCGACCTGCGTCTGGGTGATCGTGATCCAGTCGCTGACGGCGACTTCGTCTGCGCCGACACACGCGGCAAGCTCCTGAAGGGTCTGGAATGTCTTTGTCATGGCGCGCACTGTAGATCGGCGCGCCCGGCGGTCGTGTCCACGGCGCGACAAAGCAAAAGCGCGCTATGTTCGCGGCATGACGCCCATGACAACAGTGCCGAAAAACCGGCAGAGCATCTATCTGATCGCCGCCCATCCGCACTGGCGCGAGTCGCGCGTGACCCGCCGCCTCATGACCGCCGCAGATTCCGCCAGAGCGGCGGGCGCGCAGATCGACATCAACGATCTCTATGCCACCTATCCTGACTACGCCATCGACGCCGAGGTCGAAAGGGAACGCGTCGAAGCGGCCGATCTGCTGGTGCTGGTGCACCCGATCCAGTGGTATTCGATGCCGGCGCTGCAGAAACTCTGGCTCGACGAGGTGCTTCGCTACGGCTGGGCCTACGGCGAAGGCGGCTCCGCGCTTCTGGGGAAAGACCTGTGGCTGGTGGCGTCGACCGGCGCGGCGGAGGACAGCTACCACCCGCAGGGCTACAACCGCTATTTCTTCGACGCCTTCCTGCCGCCCTACGAGCAGACGGCGGCGCTGTGCGGCATGCGTTTTCTGCCGCCGCTGATCCTGCACGGCGCGCGCAGCACCGATCAGGCGTCGCTCGAAGCCCATGCCGACACCTTCGCCGAGCGGCTCGCGAGCTATCCGGACTGGCCGGAGATGGACGAGCTCGGCGTCTGCGCGACCTGTGTGGTGCCCGCGCAGGACCGTCCCGAAACCGCGCCTGTCGAAGCGCCGGCAAGCTGAAAAGCCGGAAGAACCTCCATGGAACACGCGCCTGCCTGGCTGACCAACAGCCTCATCTACCTGGGTGCCGCCGTGCTGGTGGTGCCGCTTTCCCGCGCCCTCGGACTCGGCTCGATCATCGGCTACCTCGCGGCCGGCATCGCCATCGGCCCCTGGGGCCTGGGCCTGGTTTCCAGCCCTCAGGACGTGCTGCATTTCGCCGAGTTCGGCGTCGTACTGATGCTGTTCCTCGTCGGCCTCGAACTCGAACCCGACCGGCTCTGGAGCCTGCGGCGCCCGATCTTCGGCTGGGGTTCGGCTCAAGTGCTCGGCTGCGCGGCGGTGCTGTTCGGCGTCGGCTACCTGGCGGGTGCCGAGTGGCGCGTGGCGCTGGTGGCTGCGCTGGGGCTGGCGCTGTCGTCGACCGCCATCGCGCTGCAGGTCTTCGGCGAACGCAATCTGTTGCCGGCGGTCAGCGGACAAGCCGGCTTCTCGATCCTGCTGTTTCAGGACGTGGCCGCGATCCCGATCCTCGCGCTGCTACCCTTGCTGGCCGGCGTGGGAGCGGACACGCACGAGGCCGTGACAGGCGCGGCTCGCGCATGGCAGGCCGCGAAGATCATCGGCGTGATCGCAGCCATCGTGCTCGGCGGCCGCCTGCTGCTGCGGCCGGTGTTTCGCTGGATCGCGCGCAGCAACACGCCCGAAATCTTCACCGCCGCGGCGTTGCTGCTGGTGGTCGCCATCGCGGCGCTGATGCAGTTCGTCGGCCTGTCGATGGCGCTCGGCGCCTTTCTGGCCGGCGTGCTGCTGGCCGAAAGCGAATACCGGCGCGAGCTCGAAACCGACATCGAGCCGTTCAAAGGCCTACTGCTCGGCCTTTTCTTCATCGCGATCGGCATGAGCATCGACTTTGGCGTGCTGATGGCCAACCCGGGGTTGATGGCGCTGGTCGTCGTCGGCTTCCTGGTCCTGAAATGCGCGGTGATCTACGGCCTTTCGATGCTGATGAAGGTGCCTTACCAGCAGCGGCCGGTCTTTACGCTCCTGCTCGCCCAAGGCGGCGAATTCGCTTTCGTGGTGTTCCAGGCGGCCGGTCCGGACGTGCTGGCGCCGGCCATCGCCTCTTTCCTGATCGCGGCGGTGGCGTTGTCGATGCTGGTGTCGCCGCTGCTGCTGGTACTGATCGACAAGTTCGTGCTGCCGCGCTACAGCCTGGACGGCGGCAAGGCGATGGACGAAATCTCCGAACAGCAGGAGCCGAAGGTACTGATCTGCGGTTTCGGGCGCTACGGACAGATCGTCGGCCGCGTGATCGGCTCGCAAGGCATCAAGGTGACGGTGCTCGATCACGACCCGGACACGGTCGAGGGCTTGCGCGAATTCGGCTTCCGCGTCTTCTACGGCGATGCGACGCGGCTCGACCTGCTGCGCACGGCCGGTGCCGGCAGCGCGATGGCGATCGTGGTGGCGGTGGACGACATCGAGCAGTCGCTGGAAATCGTCGATCTGGTGCGCGAGCACTTTCCGCAGGCGCGGATCGTCGCGCGGGCGCGCAACGTCGGCCATCTCTACCAGCTGCTCGACCGCAAGGTGGAGTTCATCGAGCGCGAACTGTTCGAGTCGTCGCTGCGCAGCGCGCGCTCGGTGCTCGAGGTGCTCGGCTGGCCGGCACACGAGGCGCGCGAATCGGCGATGTCGTTCCGGCGGCGCAACCAGAAGCTGACGGCCGACACCTATCCGCACTACAAGGACCGCGCCAAGCTGATCGCCGTCGCCAAGGAGGGGCGTCAGCAGTTCGCCGAGCAGATGGCGAAGGAGCGTGAAGAGCGGCAGCGGCGCGCCGGCAAGGACTGGGACGCGCGCTGACGGTCGCCGAAAGTACCGGTCAGATCGCCATTGCCGGCCGGGTCGAGACCGTTGCGCTGCGCCGCGTGTAGCCGCAGAAGCCGAAATCGACTTCCGGCTGACGGCCCGACATCAGTTCGGCCAGCGCGCGGCCCGAACCGCAACCGTGCGTCCAGCCGAGCGTGCCGTGGCCGGTGTTCAGGTACAGACCTTCGAGCCGGCTCTTGCCGATGTAGGGCACGTTGCCCGGTGTGGCGGGACGCAGCCCGGCCCAGAACGTGGCCAGCTCCGGCCGGCTCATGCCCGGGAAGACTTCCAGCGCGCGCTGCACGATGGCGCGGCAGCGGGCCGGGTTCAGCGACAGGTCGTAGCCGTTCAATTCGGCCGTGCCGGCGATGCGCATGCGGTTGCCGAAGCGCGAGAACACCAGCTTGTATTCGTCGTCGGTCAGGCTGACGCTGGGCGCCTTGCTTTCGTCGAGCACCGGCAGCGTCGCCGAATAGCCCTTGGCCGGATAGACGTCGAGCGGCACGCCGGCGTCGCGCGCCAGTTGGGTGCTGAAGCTGCCGAGCGCCAGCACGTAGGCGTCGGCGGTCAGCACGTCGTACATGCCGGTTTCGCTGGCGATCTCGACGCCGGCCATCGCGCCGCCGAGCTTGCGAAGACGCTGGATGCGCACGCCGTAGCGAAACTTCACGCCGTTCTCGGCTGCCTTGCGGGCCAGCTCGGTCGTGAACTTGTGCACATCGCCCGATTCGTCGGCGCTGGTGTAGGTGGCGCCGGCCAGCTGCGGCCGGATCGACTTCATCGCAGGTTCGATGCGCACGACTTCGTCGGCATCGATCACCTGACGCTCGCAACCCAGCTCGCGCATGATCCGCGCCGGCTCCAGCGCCGACTCGAACTCCTTGCCGCTGGTGTAGTAATGCAGGATGCCCTTGGTCAGATGGTCGTAGGCGATGTCGGTGTCGGTGCGCAGCTGCTGCAGGCTGGAACGGCTGTAGGTGCCGAGGTTCAGCAGCTGGATCATGTTGCGGGTCGAGCGCTGCTTGCCGCACTGGGCGAGAAACTTGAGCCCCCAGGCCCATTGCGCCGGATCGGCACGCAGGCGAAACAGCAGCGGCGCATCTTCGCGGCCCAGCCATTTCAGCAGCTTGAACGGTGCCGAAGGGTTGGCCCACGGCTCGGCATGGCTGACCGAAATCTGCCCGCCGTTGCCGAAGCTGGTTTCGCGCGCGGCGCCGGCGTTGCGCTCCAGCACGGTGACTTCATGGCCGGCCTGGTTCAGATACCAGGCGGTCGCGACGCCGATCACGCCGGCGCCCATCACGATGACTTTCATGGGGTTTTCTCTCAGGTTCAGGTTTCGAAAGGACAAAGAAAAGGGCCGGCTACCAAAATCGGTAGCCGGCCCCACTGTCCTTTTGCCTGAGAGATTCACCGGTCGCGACGGACCGGTTTGCACCTTCGGCGGCTGCATGCCCGTCGATAGGACGGACTGCAACACTCTCCAGTTTGATTGATTTCTCCAGTACGGGACCTGAGCGTTTCGGGATTGCGCCTACGGTAACGTCGCCTTACGGCATCGTTTCTCCTGGATGTTGCGATTATCGCCAGCCTTCCGGCGTTCCGTCAAAGAAATCTCTCGAGCAATCTGCGCGACGGCCGGTCCAGCGCCTTCGGATCGGCGACGCGGAACTGCAGTCCGTGCGAACTCGCGATCAGCAGCGAGCCGCCTTCGAGACGGCGGATGTCCTCCTCCGCCTTCAAGACGAACGTGGTGTCGCCACGGTCGGTGCTGATCGTCCAGGTGCTCGGCACGCCGAAGCTCGAGACGCTGTGCAGCTTCAGCAGTTCCGGCGCGAAATCGCGCGCGGAAAGGTCGGCGGCGAGGATTTCCTGCGTGGCGGCTGGCAGCGCATCGGCGCGGTCGATCCACAACCGCTCCCGGCCGTCGGCGCCGACCAGCGAAAGCCCTTCGCCCGGCGCGCTCAGCGGAAACGCGCGCACCGGCACCACGCCTTCGTGCCGCTGGCCGCGCGCATCAATCAGCACCAGCCGCCCGAAAGCGTCGCGCTCGAGCTGGAAATTTGTCGTCATCGTCTGTGTCGTCATGTTCATGCATCCCCCGCCGGATGGGCCGCATGGCCGGTCGTGAGCGCGACGGCAACGCTCAGACGCTCGTCGACCACCCCCTGCGCCACGTCGTCGTCGTCGGCCGTGCGCAGTTGCGCCTGATACAGCCGCCAATACGCGCCCTGCTTTTCCATGAGCGCGTCGTGCGGTCCGACCTCGACGATTTCGCCGCGGTCCATCACCACCAGCCGGTCGGCCTTGCGCAGCGTCGAGAGGCGGTGTGCGATGGCGATGGTGGTGCGGCCCTTCACCAGGTTGTCGAGCGCCTTCTGGATTTCCTTCTCGGTCTCGGTGTCGACGGCCGAAGTCGCCTCGTCGAGGATCAGGATGCGCGGATCGATCAGCAGCGCGCGCGCGATGCTGATGCGTTGCCGCTCGCCGCCCGACAGGCCCTGGCCGCGCTCGCCGACCAGCGAGTCGTAGCCGTGCGGCAGCCGCAGAATAAAGTCGTGCGCATGGGCCGCACGTGCGGCCGAGACGATTTCCTCGCGCGTCGCTTCCGGCTTGCCGTAGGCGATGTTCTGGGCGATGGTGCCGAAGAACAGGAACGGCTCCTGCAGCACCAGACCGACGTGGCGCCGGTAATCGGCCACGGCGAAGCGGCGGATGTCGACGCCGTCGACCACGATCGCGCCGTCGGTCACGTCGTAGAAGCGGCAGATCAGGTTCACCAGCGTGCTCTTGCCCGAGCCGCTGTGGCCGACCAGCCCGATCATCTGGCCCGGCTCGATCGCCAGGTCCATGTCGCGGATCACGGCGCGCGAACCGTAGCGGAAGCCGATGCCGCGCATCTCGATCCGGCCCGACAGGCGCTCCAGCTTCACCGGATTCGCCGGTTCCGGCACGTTGCTGACGTGGTCGAGGATGTCGAAGATGCGCTTGGCACCGGCCGCAGCCTTCTGCGTGACCGAGACGATGCGGCTCATCGAATCCAGCCGCGTGTAGAAGCGCCCGATGTAGGCGATGAAGGCCGTCAGCACGCCGACCGTGATGCGCCCGCGCGCCACCTGCCAGATGCCGAAGCCCCACACCACCAGCAGGCCGATTTCTGTCAGCAGCGACACGCTGGGCGTGAACAGCGACCAAGTCTTGTTAAGCTTGTCGTTGACCTGCAGGTTGTATTGGTTGGCGTCCCGGAAACGGTTGGCTTCCCGCTTTTCCTGAGCGAAGGCCTTGACCACGCGGATGCCGGGGATCGTGTCGGCCAGCACGTTGGTGACCTCGCTCCAGACGCGGTCGATCTTCTCGAAGCCGGTGCGCAGGCGGTCGCGCACGAAATTGATCATCCAGCCGATGAAGGGCAGCGGCACCAGCGTGACGACCGCCAGCAGCGGGTTGATCGACACCAGGATGGCGGCGGTCATGACGATCATCAGCACGTCGGTGAGGAAGTCGAGCGCGTGCAGCGACAGGAAGACGTTGATGCGGTCGGTCTCC
>JAQGMX010000329.1 GCA_028292145.1 Variovorax sp. | reverse complement strand
ATGACCGCAGGCGCTTCAAGGCCAACTACGCGGCGCCGAGCGTGCATCCGGCGCAGCAGCATGCGCTCGACGAGGTGCTGCGCCCCGGCGAGATCGAAAGCAACTACGCGTTGGCGCGCGAACTGCGCCAGCCGGTCTTCTCGCAACCGATGACGGGCGGCGACCCGGTCACGATGCTGCAGTTGCACATTCCGCTCTACGACCAGGGCCTGTACGCCGGCGAAGTGCTGGGCGAGTTCTCGGTCGACAGTTTGCTGCGCTACGGCGTGCCGCCGGAAGTCAGCGCGCGCTATGCCGTGGCGCTGCTCGATGCCAAGGGCGGACTGCTCGCCGGCAACACCACCTCGCCGCGCGACGCCGTCGCTCGCGCGCTGCCTTGGGTCGACCGCATCAACGAATACGAAGTGCCGGTGTCGCCGGTCGGCAATGCGCTGGTGCTGCGGGCGCAGGCGTATCGCACTTCCCCCGGACTGGTCGGCAACGGGCTCTTCTGGCTGGTCGGCGCGCTCAGCGTGCTCACCGCCTGGATGCTGATCGGCACCTGGCGCCACACCCGGCGGCGGCTGCAGACGCAGCAGGCGCTGGTCGCCGAGACCAACTTCCGCCGCGCGATGGAAAACTCCATGCTCACCGGCATGCGCGTGCTCGACCTCGAAGGCCGCATCACGTATGTGAACGCGGCTTTCTGCGCGATGACCGGCTGGTCGGAGCCCGATCTGGTCGGCAAGAAGCCACCCTTCCCCTACTGGCTCGAATCCGACCGCGACGTCATGAACGAGCGGCTGGAAGAAGAATTGCACGGCCGCGCGCTGCCCGGCGGTTTCCAGGTCAAGGTCAAGCGCAAGAACGGCAGCGTCTTCAACGCGCGCCTGTACGTGTCGCCGCTGATCGACGCACGCGGTCACCAGACCGGCTGGATGACGTCGATGACCGACATCACCGAGCCCACGCGCATCCGCGAGCAGCTGTCCGCTTCGTACGAGCGTTTCACAACGGTGCTCGAAGCGCTCGACGCCGCGGTGTCGGTGGCGCCGATCGGCAGCGAGGAACTGCTGTTCGCCAACAAGCTGTACCGCCTCTGGTTCGGGTCGGACACGGTCGGCCATCTCGGCATGGTCGCGCAGGCCGGCGTGCCGGCGTCGGCGGCGCACGACGACACGCTCGACGACGTCGACCCGTTCGCCGGCCTGCCGATCGACACGCTGACCGCAGCCCAGCCGGCCAACAACGAGATCTTCGTGCCGGAACTCGGCAAGTGGCTCGAAGTGCGGTCCCGCTACCTGACCTGGGTCGACGGCCGGCTCGCGCAGCTGGTGATCGCCACCGACATCACGCCGCGCCGCGACGCCGAGGAGCAGGCGGCAGCGCAGGCCGACCGCGCGCACGCGTCGAGCCGGCTGATCACGATGGGCGAGATGGCGTCGAGCGTCGCGCACGAACTCAACCAGCCGTTGACCGCGATCACCAACTATTGCAACGGCATGGTGTCGCGCATCAAGAACCAGCAGATCGACACCGAGGCGCTGCTCGCGGCGCTGGAGAAGACGTCGAAGCAGGCGCAGCGCGCGGGCCAGATCATCCAGCGCATCCGGTCGTTCGTGAAGCGCAGCGAGCCGAACCGTACCGCGTCGGACGTGGCGACGATGGTGAGCGAAGCGGTCGAGCTGGCCGGCATCGAGCTGCGGCGGCGCAACGTGCGGCTGAACCATTACGTGGCGGCGCGGCTGCCGGTCGTGCACGTCGACCCGATCCTGATCGAGCAGGTGCTCGTGAATCTGCTGAAGAACGCGGCCGAATCGATCGACCTGGCCGAACGTCCGCTGGCACGACGCAGCGTCGAACTGCGCGTGCTGCCGAAGGTGATCGAAGGTCAGAACGCGGTCGAATTCTCGGTGCACGACACCGGCATGGGACTGGCGCCGGAAGTCATGGACCGGCTTTATGAAGCATTCTTCTCGACCAAGCCGGAAGGCATGGGCATCGGCCTGAATCTGTGCCGCACGATCGTGGAATCGCACCGCGGACGGATGCAGGCGGAGAACATCTACAATGGTTCGGATGTCGTCGGATGCCGTTTTTCCTTCTGGATACCGGTGCTGGACGCTATCAACTCCATAGCAAACGACGAGGCAAAGGTACCCGCATGAGTTTGATTCCGAAGAAGGGCACTGTCTACGTTGTCGACGACGACGAAGCCGTACGCGACTCCCTCCAGTGGCTGCTGGAAGGCAAGGACTACAGGGTCCGATGTTTCGACTCCGCAGAGTCCTTTCTCTCCCGCTACGACCCGCGCGAAGTGGCCTGCATGATCGTCGACATCCGCATGGGCGGCATGACGGGTCTCGAATTGCAGGACCGCCTGATCGAGCGCAAATCGCCGCTTCCCATCGTCGTCATCACCGGCCACGGCGACGTGCCGATGGCGGTCGACAGCATGAAGAAGGGCGCGATGGATTTCATCCAGAAGCCTTTCAACGAAGACGAACTGGTGACGCTGGTCGAGCGCATGCTCGAACACGCACGCGGCGCCTTCACGCAACACCAGCAGTCCGCCAGCCGCGACGCGCTGCTGTCCAAGCTCACCGGCCGCGAAGCACAGGTGCTCGAACGCATCGTTGCCGGCCGCCTCAACAAGCAGATCGCCGACGATCTGGGCATCAGCATCAAGACCGTGGAAGCGCATCGCGCGAACATCATGGAAAAGCTGAATGCCAACACCGTCGCCGACCTGCTGAAGATCGCGCTGGGCCAGACCCAGCCGGCGGCCAAGACCTCCTGAACGCCCCCCGGCTATTGCCCACATAGCGATAACTGCTCCCGACGCCTGCGCAAGCGGGCGTTTCTACTTGGAAAATCGAAACAGATGAAAGCCCAACTGATCGACGGCAATGCCCTCTCCCGCACATTGCGTGGCGACGTGGCCGCGCGCGCTGCGGCACTCGAGGCCCGCGGCGTGACGCCCGGCCTGGCGGTGGTGCTGGTCGGCGAGAACCCGGCGAGCCAGGTCTACGTCCGCAACAAGGTCAAGGCCTGCGAGGACAACGGCCTGCACTCGGTGATGGAGAAGTACCCCGCCGACCTGAGCGAAGCCGAGCTGCTCGCCCGGGTCGACGCGCTCAACAACGATCCCGCCATCCACGGCATCCTCGTGCAGCTGCCGCTGCCGCCGCACATCGACGCGCAGAAGGTCATCGAGGCCATCTCGCCCGAGAAGGATGTCGACGGCTTCCACGTCGCCAGCGCCGGTGCGCTGATGACCGGCGCGCCGGGCTTCTGGCCGTGCACGCCGTACGGCTGCATGAAGATGCTCGAATCGATTGGCTACGACCTGCGCGGCAAGCACGCCGTCGTCATCGGCCGCAGCAACATCGTCGGCAAGCCGATGGCGCTGATGCTGCTGGCCAAGAACGCCACCGTCACGATCTGCCACAGCGCGACACCCGACCTCGGCGCGATGACGCGCCAGGCCGACGTGATCGTCGCGGCGGTCGGCAAGCGCAACGTGCTGACCGCCGACATGGTCAAGCCGGGCGCGG
>JAQGMX010000315.1 GCA_028292145.1 Variovorax sp. | reverse complement strand
CCAGGTAGCGGCGCGCTGCGGTGCGGGGAATGCCCGTTCGTGCGGCTGCCTCGGTCGGTGTCAGCCGTTCGCTGCCGTTGAAGGCTTCGATGATCGCCAGCCCGCGTCCCAGACCTGAAATCAGGTCGCGTGGATCGATCTGGAAATCTGTGCTGCCGGCCATTTGGTTCCCTCCACGATAACCCTGCAAATCACCGCTGATCGGACACTTTAGTCGATCAGCGGTGATTTTGGAAAAGATGGCGCTTGTCCATCGAAAAGTCGATATCTAGCATCCGCGGCTATTCAAACAACAGAGACGTACCGATGACCTCGCGCTCGAAAACGCTTCTTCTCGCCCTGTCGGCAATGTCGAGTGCCGCGTCGTTCGCGCAATCCGGAACACCGCCGACGACGCAGATCACGTTCTACGGAGCGCTCGATCAATACGTCAACCATGTCCGCAGCAGTTCGGGCAGCTCGATTACGTCGTTGGAAGACGGTGCCTATCTGCGCAGCCGATTCGGTTTTCGCGGTATCGAGGATCTGGGTGGCGGTCTTTTTGCGCGCTTTCAGCTCGAAAGCGGATTCAGCACCGACAACGGCCAGCAAGCCGACGCGAGTCGCGCATTCGACCGCCAGGCATGGCTCGGCATCGGCGGCAGTCTGGGTGAATTCCGCCTGGGTCGTCAGAACACCGTCATATTCGGTCGCGGCGATTACATCGATCCGACATCGCGCACCTTGGGATCGGTGATCAATTCGTTCGGCGTGCCGTCGCGCTTCGACAACGACCTTTCCTTCACGACGCAGCGCTTCGGCGGTTTTTTGTTCGAGGTGCATTACGCGCTGGGCGAATCGACCTACAAGCCCGGCATGCAGGGCATCTATCAATTCGGCGTGGATTACCTGAACGGCCCGTACCGCGCCGGTTATGCCGGATTGCGGGCGCGTCCGCCAGAAACGGCGCTCTACACGACCAACGTGCGCTACGACAATTTCTATGCGAATTACGACTATGGCCGGGGCAAGGCCTATCTGGCCTATGTCCGCACCAACAACAGCGCGTCGACCGCCGCCGGGAACAATGCGGGCAGCATCCTCGGCAATGTGGGAGCGCTGGTCACCGGGACGAATCCGGAAGTCGATCGGTATTACCAGATCTGGCAGATTTCGGCCGATTTCCGCGTGACCCCGACTTTCCGTGTTGGCGCGCTTTATGGGCGAATCAACGATACATCCAATTCGGGCCGCGACGCCAACGGCGCTGCCATTGCGGGCTATTACGACCTGTCGAAGCGCACCATGCTCTATGCGATTGCCGAGCGGCTGAGCAACGGCCCCAATGCTGGATTTCGCCTCGCGGGCTCCGGCGCGCTCAAATCGAATTTCGCCTCGGCCGCCGATGTGAACGGACAGTCGGTCAAAGGCGTGCAAGTCGGCATTCTTCACCGCTTCTGATCACGCCGTACGCTATTCGATTCGTCGAAGCTGCGGGTTTTCCAGAACGCGCGGGCCGATGCGACGGTGACACGATGGCGCATCGCAATTCCTGCGATGGAGACATGATTTGAAGAACAACATCAAGATACTTGCCGTGACGCTGGCTGCGGCCATCGGATTTACCGGTTGCGCACAGACGCAAAGCCAGAATCCGACCGGCTCCGCCTATACCGAGCTGGCTACCCGACAAGGTGCAGCCAACGCGCAGCCCGGCACGCGCAATTCACCGCCGCATTCCACGCTCACCCCGGTCCAGGACGTCAGCCCGCAGATGCAGGCGCTGATCGGTGCACCTTATCCGCCGCATTTCAATGCCGATCCGAAGAATGCGGCCGAATGGAAGGAATTGATTGCCCGTCGCGCCGCGCCTTCGATCGCCGGACTCCCTGCGATGAAGGAAAAGATGGGCGTCACCGTGGAGCCGGTGACGATCGCCGGCGTCAAGGCGTTCGTCGTCACGCCGAAGAACATGCCGCCGGCCAACCGGGGCCGGCTGCTGATGCATATCCACGGCGGCGGCTATGTCTTCGGCCCCGGCGAAGCCGCGCTGCCCGAAGCGATCCTGCTGGCCAGTTTCGGCGGATTCAAGGTGGTCTCGGTCGACTACCGCATGCCGCCTGACTTTCCTTATCCGGCCGCGATGGACGATGCGATGGCGGTATGGAAAGAACTGGTCAAGACGACGCCGCCGAAGAACATGGCGGTCTTCGGCACCTCGACCGGCGGCGCGATGACGTTGTCGCTGGTGCTGCGCGCGAAGACGGAAAGGGTGCCGCTGCCGGGCGCCATCGCCCCGGGCACGCCGTGGTCGGACATCGCGAAGATCGGCGACACCTATGAAACCAACGAGTGGATCGACAACATCCTCGTGACCTGGGACGGCTGGCTCGGCCGCGCCGCGAAGCTGTACGCAGGCGGCGCCGACCTTAAAGACCCGCAGCTGTCGCCGATCTACGGCGACTTCAGCGGCTTTCCGCCTTCGATCCTGACCACCGGCACGCGCGATCTGTTCCTCTCGAACACCGTGCGCACGCACCGCAAGCTGCGACGCGCCGGGGTCGAGGCCGATCTGAACGTCTACGAAGGGCAGTCGCATGCGCAATACGGGTTGAACCCGGACGCGCCCGAAACCAAGGAAGCCTTCACCGACATCGCACGCTTTTTCGACAGGCATCTCGGACGCTGAGCAGGAAAGGGACCGGCCGTTTTGTAAACTCGTCGTCATGCGCCCACCGACCAACCGCGCCTGAGGATCGCCGCATGAATGACGAGACCGACCCGGCCCAGATGTCGGACGAAGAACTGGCTTTTGCCATCCACAGCCACCGGCGTGCCGCCCTGCGCGGCAGCGGCTACCTGGCCAAGCGCGCCGACGAGCTGGAGCAGGAACTGCGCCGGCGGGCCGGCATCGTCAGCGAGTTCGGCGCGCCGCTGCGCTTCGCGTCGGCGAAGAAGCGACCCTGGTGGTGTTTCTGGTGAACTGAGCGGCCGAATGCGGGGCTGGTCCTGTCGACAGGACCAGCTGGTTCCATTGAATCGCAGCGTCTCCGGTCTTACAGTGACTTTCACTGCAAGAAAAAAGGAGACACGATGAAGACAAAACCGCACGCGTCGCGCGCAGGGCTGGCCGCCCTTTTGCTGGGTCTGGCGGGCGTCATGGCGACGCCCGTGACAAGCGCCCAGGACAACGACAAGCCCATCACCATCATCGTCGGCAGTCCGGCCGGCGGCACCACCGACACGCTCGCCCGCGTCATCGGACGGTCGATGTCCGACAGCCTCCAGCGCCCGGTGCTGATCGAGAACCGAGCCGGCGCCGGCGGCAACATCGCTGCGACCTTCGTTGCCAAGGCGCCGCCGGACGGCAGCACGCTGCTGATGAGCTTCACCGGGCACACCATCAACGCGACGCTCTACAAGAACCTCGGTTTCGACCCGATCAAGGACTTCACGCCGATCACGATGGTCGCCCGTGTGCCCAGCGTGCTGGTGGCACGCAAGGGCGTGCCCTTCGACGACATCGCCGGTCTTGTTTCCTATGCAAAGAAGAATCCCGGCAAGCTGAGTTTCGCGATCGGCGCGCAGGGTTCGTCGCTGCATCTGGCGAGCGAGCAGTTCAAGATGATGACCGGCGCCGACATCCTAAACGTGCCGTACAAGGGCACCGGCCCGGCGCTCAATGACACGCTGGCCAGCACAGTCGATCTGATGTTCGCGAGCACCGTCAACGTGCTGCCGCACCGCCAGAGCGGCGCGCTCAAGTTTTTGGGCGTGAGCAGCAAGGCGCCGCTCAAGCAGTTCCCCGGCGTGCCCGTGATCGGCAATACGGTAAAGGGCTTCGAATCGACCGCCTGGTTCGGCCTGTTCGGCCCCGCGAAGATGCCGCCGGCCGTCACCGACAAGCTCTACGCCGCCATCAAGAAGGCCGTGGAAGACCCGTCGTACAAGGCGCGCATGGAAATCGAGGCCGCGAGCGCGGTCGACATGACGCCGCAGGCCTTCGGCGCCTTCGTCGAGAAGGACGTGCAGGACTGGGCGAAGATCATCAAGGCCTCGGGCGCCTCGGTCGAATGACGATGCAGACGCTCGCACAGAAGCTCGTTGCCCGCGCGGCCGGCGTCGGTTCGGTGACGCCCGGCGAGATCGTCACCTGCCGGGTCGACCTGGCGATGCTGCACGACTCCGGCGGGCCGCGCCGCGTCAAGCCGATGCTGGAGAAGCTCGGAGCGAAGGTGTGGAACCCCGACAAGGTTGTCGTCGTCACAGACCACTATGTGCCGGCCTACGACGCCGAAAGCCGCGCCATCGTGCAGATCGCGCGCGACTGGGTGCGCGACGTCGGCATCCGCCGCTTCCACGACATGCAGGGCATCTGCCACGTCGTCGTGCCGCAGAAGGGCTATCTGCGGCCCGGTCTTTTCGCGGTCGGCGGCGACAGCCATTCGCCCACGGGCGGCGCTTTCGGTGCCTACATGTTCGGTGTCGGTGCGACGGAGATGCTGGGCGTGCTGGTGACCGGCGAGATCTGGCTCAAGGTGCCGCACACCATCCGCATGCAGTGGGACGGGCGGCTCGCGCCCGGCGTGTCGGCCAAGGACATGATGCTGCATCTGTGCGGGCGTTTCGGCATGGACGGCGGCCAGTACCAGGCGGTCGAATATGCGGGCGAGGCGGTGCGTGCGCTGTCGATGCAGGAGCGCATGACGCTGTCGAACATGACCGCCGAACTCGGCGGCCAGGCCGGTCTGATCGCGCCCGATGCGGTGACGGCCGAATGGCTGGCCGGTGTCGGCGTGCACGGCATCGACACCGCGCCGTGGCAGACCGACGACGGCGCCGCGCTGCTCGCCGACTACCGGCTCGACGCCTCGGCGCTCGCGCCGCAGGTCGCCGCACCGCACAGCCCGGCGCTGTCGCGCGCCGTCGATACCTTCGCCGGCACCGCCGTCGACATCGCCTACATCGGCGCCTGTACCGGCGCCAAGCTCGACGACATGCGCATGGCCGCGCAGGTGCTGCGCGGCCGGCGTGTGGCCAAGGGCGTGCGGCTGATGCTGGCGCCGGCCAGCGCGGCCGACCAGGCGCAGGCGGCCGAAGAAGGCACGCTCGGCGCCTTGGTAGATGCGGGCGCCGAACTGCTGCCGAACAGCTGCGGCGCGTGCGCCGGTTACGGCGCCAACGTCTTCGGCGACGACACGGTCGCAATCAGCACGACGGCACGCAACTTCAAGGGTCGCATGGGCTCGGATTCGTCGCAGGTCTACCTCGGCTCGCCGTTCACCGTGGCTGCTTCGGCCATCGCAGGGCGCATCGCGGACGCGCGGGAGATGCTGCAATGAGGGCGTGGGTTTTCGGCGACGACCTCAACACCGATCTGCTGGCGCCGGGCCGCTACATGAAGTTCGGTGTGGAAGAGATCGCGAACCACTGCCTCGAATCGCTGGCGCCGGCCTTCGCGGCATCGGTTCGGCCGGGGGACATCGTCGTGGCCGGACGCAACTTCGGTGTCGGCTCGTCGCGCGAGCAGGCGGTCGAAGTGCTGCGCTACCTGGGCGTCGCCTGCGTGGTCGCGGTGTCGTATTCGGGGCTCTACTACCGCAACGGCTTCAACCTCGGCCTGCCGCTGCTGGTCTGTGCCGATGCGCCGCTGGTCGCCGACGGCGCGCAGCTCACGCTCGATCTCGACGCCGCCCGGCTGCAAGAGCCGGCCGCCGGCCGCACGCTGCAGTGCGAGCCCGTGCCCGCGCATCTGATCGCGATGGTGCGCGACGGTGGGCTGGTGCCGCATCTCCAGAAACGTCTTGCGCGTGGCGACATCGCCGCGCAGAACGCCTTGAAAAATACCGTACAGAAAGCCGCCGCGCCATGAACCTCCACACACGCCTCCAGTCGCCCGACATCGTCACCGCACCCGGCGTCTATGACCCGCTCTCCGCATTGCTGGTCGAGCAGGCCGGCTTCGAAGCGGCATACCTTTCGGGCGCCAGCATCGCCTACACGCGCTTCGGCCGGCCCGACATCGGTTTCCTTTCGCTCGACGACGTGGCCTCGGTCACCGGCCATATCCGCGAGCGTGTCGGCCTGCACTTGATCGTCGATGCCGACACCGGCTTCGGCAACGCGCTGAACGTCCGCCGAACCGTGCAGGTGCTGGAGCGCGCGGGCGCATCGGCGATCCAGTTCGAAGACCAGACGCTGCCCAAGCGCTGCGGCCA
>JAQGMX010000294.1 GCA_028292145.1 Variovorax sp. | reverse complement strand
TTGACCGCCGGCGTGCCGCCGCTGCCGCCACCGGTGTTCGACGGCGGAATGCGCGGCGTCCAGTCCTTGGGCGGGCGCGGTGCGCGACCGGCCATGATGTCGTCGAGCTGCTCGGTATCGATGGTTTCCCATTCGAGCAAGGCCTTGGCCATCGCATGCATCTTGTCGCTGTTGTCTTCGATCAGACGGCGCGCCAGGGCGTACTGCTCATCGATGATGCGGCGCACTTCGGAGTCGACCTTTTCCATGGTCTGCTCGCTCATGTTGGTCGTCTTGGTGACCGAACGCCCCAGGAACACTTCGCCTTCGTTTTCAGCGTAAACCATTGGGCCGAGCGACTCCGTCATGCCGTAGCGCGTCACCATGTCGCGGGCAATCTGCGTTGCGCGCTCGAAGTCGTTGCTGGCGCCTGTGGTCATCTGGTGCATGAACACTTCTTCGGCGATACGGCCACCGAACAGCATGCTGATCTGGTTCAACATGTAGTCGCGGTCATAGCTGTAGCGGTCTTGCGCCGGCAGGCTCATCGTCACGCCCAGTGCGCGGCCACGCGGGATGATCGTGACCTTGTGCACCGGATCGCACTTGGGCAGCAGCTTGCCGAGCAGCGCATGACCGGATTCGTGATACGCCGTATTGCGACGCTCTTCCTCGGGCATGACCATGCTCTTGCGCTCGGGGCCCATGAAGATCTTGTCCTTGGCCTTCTCGAAGTCCTGCATCTCGACGACGCGTGCATTGCGGCGTGCAGCCATCAACGCAGCTTCGTTGCAGAGATTGGCCAGGTCGGCGCCGGACATGCCTGGCGTGCCGCGGGCGATGACGCTCGGGTTCACGTCCTGGCCAAGCGGAACCTTGCGCATATGCACATTCAGGATCTGCTCGCGACCGCGGATGTCCGGCAGCGTGACGTACACCTGGCGGTCGAAGCGACCCGGGCGCAGCAAGGCTGCGTCGAGGATGTCGGGACGGTTGGTCGCAGCCACCACGATCACGCCGAGGTTGGTTTCGAAGCCGTCCATCTCGACCAACATCTGGTTGAGCGTCTGCTCGCGTTCGTCGTTGCCGCCGCCGAGGCCGGCGCCACGCTGACGACCGACCGCATCGATTTCGTCGATGAAAATGATGCAGGGCGCGTTCTTCTTGGCGTTCTCGAACATGTCGCGCACACGGGCTGCGCCCACGCCGACGAACATCTCGACGAAATCGGAGCCCGAGATCGAGAAGAAAGGAACCTTGGCTTCACCGGCGATCGACTTGGCCAGCAGCGTCTTGCCGGTGCCGGGAGGGCCGACCAACAACAGACCGCGCGGAATGCGTCCGCCGAGCTTCTGGAAGCGGGCCGGATCCTTCAGGAAATCGACGACTTCCTTCACTTCTTCCTTGGCCTCGTCGCAACCTGCGACGTCGGCGAAAGTGACGGAGTTGGTGTTTTCATCAAGCATGCGCGCCTTGCTCTTGCCGAAGCTGAAAGCTCCGCCCTTGCCTCCGCCCTGCATCTGCCGCATGAAATACACCCAGACGCCGATCAGAAGAAGCATCGGCCCCCAGCTGACGAGCAGCGTCATGAGCAGCGAACCCTCTTCGCGCGGCTTGACGTCGAACTTGACGTTGTTGGCGATCAGGTCGCCGACCAGACCGCGGTCGAGGTAGGTGGCCGTGGTGCGGATGCGGCGATCGTCGTTGGTGATCGCCACGATCTCGCTACCGCCCTGGCCTTCCTGGATGGTGGCGCTCTTGATGCGGTTGCCCCGAACTTCCTCGAGGAAGTCGGAATAACCGACGGCGCCGGAGCCTGCCGCACTGCGGGTGTCGAACTGCTTGAACACAGTGAACAACACCATCGCAATGACAAGCCAAACGGCAACTTTAGAAAACCACTGATTATTCAAACGAAGCTCCAGTCAAAAGCACGTGACACGAAAGTGAAAACGCGCCGAGATCACGCAATTGCTGCCTATTTTAGGCTTTTCAAGCTGCGAAACCGCTTCATTTACTTGGAGCAGCCACAGGACAGGCACGGGTTTGGGTCAATTCCGCCTAGGCATCCGGTTTGAGTCCCACACCCACCATGAAAGTTTCAGCAGACTTGTCGCGCGAGGATTTAGGTTTGTACGGTTTGACCGTACGGAAATTGGCCTTGAAAAGCGCAGTCAGCTCGGCATAGGCGCCGCCATGAAAGAGCTTCGTCACCAACGCGCCCTCCGGCTTCATGTGATGGTGCGCGAAGTCGATGGCCAACTCGACGAGATGGGCAATTCGGGCGGCATCCGCCGAATGGATGCCGGAAATGTTCGGCGCCATGTCGGAAACCACGATGTCGGCCTTGCGTCCGCCCATGGCGTCCGTGAGGCGCGTCAGCATTTCGGGCTCCCGGAAGTCTCCCTGCAGAAACAGCACGCCCTCGACCGGCTCCATCGGAAGCAGGTCGAGCGCGATGATCGTGCCGTCGAGCGTGCCGGCAGCCGCGCCCTCGGGCGACATGCGGCGGCGGATGTACTGGCTCCAGGCGCCGGGCGCAGAGCCCAGATCGACGACGAGATGACCCGGCTTGATCAGTCCGAACGCCTCGTCGATCTCCTTGAGCTTGTATGCGGCACGCGCGCGATAACCCTCCCGCGCAGCCAATTTGACGTAGGTGTCGTTGACGTGGTCGTTCAACCACGCCTTGTTCACCTTCTTGCTTTGAGTCTTAACTTTCATTCGCCTCGATAATACGGGGATGCCAGCCATTCAACTTACTCCCGCGCAGCGCAAAGTGCACCGCGCCGATGCCCATCACCTCGATCCGATCGTCATGGTCGGTGGCGACGGGCTCACCCCGGCTGTCAAGAAAGAAGCCGAATCCGCACTCAAGGCCCATGGCCTGATCAAGGTTCGCGTCTTTTCCGACGACCGCCTCGCCCGCGAAGCCATGCTCCGCACCCTCGCCGATGAACTCGACGCTGCGCCGATCCAGCACATCGGCAAACTCCTCGTCCTGTGGCGCCCGAAGGTCGAAAAGGAACGCACGGTCGACGAAGACCGCATGCCCGGCCCGCGCGACGTCAAGGTCCTCAAATACAGCAAGCGCGGCGGCCAGCGCCCTGAAATCAAGACCCTGCGCGTCCTGGGCAACCAGCGCCTGACGCCGGGCGGCTCCATCAAGCGTGCCAAGCCGAAGCGACCGCTGTCTGCAAAGAAGCGCAATCAGGCCGACTGAGAATGCCGACCGCGCAGGCTGAAAAGCCGCAACGGCATGTGCTCTGCATGAAGTGGGGCACGAAATACGGTCCCGAATACGTCAATCGCCTCTACGCAATGGTGCGGCGTCAGCTGAAAGGCGAGTTCAACTTCGTCTGCCTCACCGACGACACACGCGGCATCCGCAGCGAAGTGCTGTGCCGTCCGATCCCGGCACTCGATCTCGAGATCGCGCCGGGCAAAGTCGATCGTGCATGGAAGAAGCTGACGACTTTCGAGCGCGATCTTCACGGTCTGCGCGGTACCGCCTTGTTCGTCGATCTCGATGTCGTGATCGTCGGCGGCCTGGACGTGTTCTTCACGCAGCCGGGCGAATTCCTGATCATCCACGACTACGCACGGCCCTGGCGGCGCGAGCGGATCACCGGCAACTCGTCCGTGTACCGGTTCGAACTCGGCGCGCATGCCGACGTGCTGGCGCACTTTCGCGCCAACATGGATGCGGTGCAGAAGGAATTCCGAAACGAGCAGGCCTATCTCTCGGACTTTCTGCACAGGCAGGGAAAGCTTGCGTACTGGCCGGACGATTGGTGCCCCAGCTTCAAATACCACGGTATTCCGGCCTGGCCGACCAACTACTGGCGCGAACCTTTCGTGCCCGAAGGTGCACGCATCGTCGTGTTCCACGGCGAATGCAATCCACCAGATGCGCTGGCGGGTCGGCGCAACCGCGCTTTTCGCTTCATCCGGCCGGCGCGATGGATTTCGCGCTTCTGGGCTGCCTGAGTCTCAAATACCGTGCGGCTGGGAGGTCTCAGGCCGCCGGTTTGGCCATCCGCCAGAGCAGCGCACCGACGCAGGCCCACTGCACCAGATACATACCGCTGCCCACCGAATGCCACAACTTCAGGTTGTCGCGCGCGAGGATACGAGGGGAGACCGCGTATTGCTGGAGCAACGCCATCAGCAACGCGATCAGCACCAGAAACAGACCGGCCAGCACCGGCTTGCTGAAACCCTCGTCGCCCTTGGTGCGGAAATAGATGATCAGCACCAGCCCGCAGCCGATCGCGACCCAGGTCTGGGCCGCGAACAGCTGACCGGCGAAGTTGCCTGCGACAGCCGGATTGCCGAGCCGCGCGAACAGCATCGGCACGACCAGGAAACCGATCGTCGTCAGGCTGCCCCACCAGAGTGCGGCCAGGAGCAGCGCGATGCGGTCCTTGACGGTGCCGGTGCTCATCGCATTCAGGCGACGTAGCGCACGGCCACGATTTCGTAGCGCTTCAGGCCGCCCGGCGCCTGCACTTCGGCCGTATCGCCCTCTTCCTTGCCGATCAGCGCGCGCGCGATCGGGCTGGAGATGTTGACGCGACCGACCTTGATGTCGGCCTCGTCCTCACCGACGATCTGATAGGTGACGGCGTCGCCGCTTTCTTCGTCTTCCAGATCGACGGTCGTGCCGAAGACGATCTTGCCGCCGGCGTCGAGCTCGGTCGGGTCGATGATCTGCGCCGCAGACAGCTTGCCTTCGACTTCCTGGATGCGGCCTTCGATGAAGCCCTGGCGGTCTTTCGCGACTTCGTACTCGGCGTTTTCGCTCAGGTCGCCCTGGGCGCGCGCCTCGGAGATCGCGTTGATCACCCAGGGACGGTCGACGGTCTTCAAGCGGTGCAGTTCTTCACGCAGCTTTTCTGCGCCGCGCTTGGTGACGGGGATGGTGTTTGCCATGTTTCTGTTCTCCATAAAACGAAACCGCCGAACGCTGCCGTTCGGCGGTGCATGGGTGGGACAACTCAGACGAGTGTTCGTCCGGTGAGCCGGCTCAGGATGGCGAGCGGACTCGAATCCGGATTGTATTGCCTTGCCGCGGGCAGATGAAGCGTCTGCTCCAGCATGTACTGGCCCGACATCACCGCATGCGGCGTCTGGTCGGAAAAGCAGATCCACACCGAACCGGGTGGAAATTGCACGGCCTGCTGCGGGCCGTTCTTCTGATAGTCAGCGTCCGACTTCATCGCGTCGTGCAACTGGAGCATCAGATGGTCGTACTCGCTGCGCAGCGATTTCGTCACCCGCAGCGCCCGCAGCACGCGCGCCTGCCAGCGTACATAAGGCTTGGCGCGCGGCAGGAAGCGCGCGGCAACCGATTCGAAAGGCTCGCCCACGCGCCACGCACGCGCCACGCCCTCGGGATTGACGTTCGTGAACACGCGCAGGATGCGTTCGCCGTAATTGGGCCGCGACGGGAACGAATCGATGTGCATGCGCTTGTCGTCGGCTCGCCAGGACTGGGTGCGCGTCTCCACCTGGACCGGCCGATAGCTGGTCGGCGCCAGGCGCAGAGCCGGCGTGTAGTGCGGCAGCAGGCCGCCGATCAGCGCCTGCGCCTGCGCGCGAAAGCGTCCGACCATCGCCGCCACGTCGCGCTGCAGACCGGCATCGCCTGCGACGCCCTTGAGCCGCCCTTCGGCATCCAGGCTGATGTTGCGCACGTCGGGCGCCAGCACAGCCGGCGTCAGCAGCCGCTTTTCCTGCGGCTGCAGCGCGAACGCCAGCTTCGGGAAATACAGCACCTTGCCGGCTTCGAGCGCCGCGATCCAGTCCTGGTTCGGCGTGGCACCGTGCCAGTCGGACAGGGCGAGTTCGACGATTTGCGAGTCCATCGCGGAATCTTGCCCCGACACCGTCAAACGCCTCAGGCTTTCGCCAGCTGCTCGGCGAGCTGCGCGTGCATTTCCTGCACCGAGATCACGCCCAGTTCGTCCAGGTGCTGCATGCCTTCGACAGCGGCCTCGGCACCGAAGATCGTCGTGTACGTCGTCACGCGCGCTGCCAGTGCCGACGTGCGGATCTGGCGCGAATCGGTGATCGCGTTGCGGCGCTCTTCGACGGTGTTGATCACCAAGGCGATTTCCTTGTTCTTGATCATGTCGACGATATGCGGACGGCCTTCGGTGACCTTGTTGACCAGCGTGCAGCGGATGCCGGCAGCGGTCATCGCGGCCAGCGTGCCCTTGGTGGCGATCAGCTCGAAACCGAGCTTGGCCAGGCCGCGAGCGACTTCGACGGCGCGCGCCTTGTCGTTATTCTTCACCGAGATGAAGACCTTGCCCGACTTCGGCAACACCGTGCCGGCGCCGAGCTGCGACTTCACGAAGGCTTCGCCGAAGGTCTTGCCCACGCCCATGACTTCGCCGGTCGACTTCATTTCCGGGCCGAGGATGGTGTCCACTCCGGGGAACTTCACGAACGGGAACACGGCTTCCTTGACGCTGAAATACGGCGGCGTGACTTCCTTCGTCATGCCCTGCGACGCCAGCGACTGGCCGGCCATGCAGCGCGCCGCGACCTTTGCCAGCTGGATGCCGGTCGCCTTGCTCACGTAAGGCACGGTGCGCGAGGCGCGCGGGTTCACTTCGAGTACGTAGATGACGTCCTGGCCGTCCTTCTGCTGGATGGCGAACTGCACGTTCATCAGGCCGACGACATTTAGCGCTTCGGCCATCGCCGCGCTCTGGCGCTTGAGTTCAGCAATCGTCTCTGCCGACAGCGAATACGGCGGCAGCGAGCAAGCCGAGTCGCCGGAATGGACGCCGGCTTGTTCAATGTGCTCCATCACGCCGCCGATCAACGTGCCGCCTTCGGCATCGCGAATGCAGTCGACGTCGCATTCGACCGCGTCGTTCAGGAAGCGGTCGAGCAGCACCGGCGAGTCGTTGCTGACCTTGACCGCTTCGCGCATGTAGCGCTCCAGATCGCGCTGCTCGTGCACGATTTCCATCGCGCGGCCGCCGAGCACGTAGCTCGGGCGGACGACCAGCGGATAGCCGAGCGCGGCGGCCTTTTCGAGCGCTTCGGGTTCGGCGCGTGCGGTCGCGTTTGGCGGCTGGCGCAGGCCGAGCTTGTGCAGCAGCTGCTGGAAGCGTTCGCGGTCTTCGGCGGCGTCGATCATGTCCGGCGAGGTGCCGATGATCGGCACGCCGTTGGCTTCGAGGTCGAGCGCGAGCTTCAACGGCGTCTGGCCGCCGTACTGCACGATCACGCCGAGCGGCTTTTCCTTGTCGACGATCTCCAGCACGTCTTCGAGCGTCAGCGGCTCGAAGTACAGGCGGTCGGAGGTGTCGTAATCGGTCGAGACGGTTTCCGGGTTGCAATTGACCATGATGGTCTCGTAACCGTCTTCGCGCATCGCGAG
>JAQGMX010000285.1 GCA_028292145.1 Variovorax sp. | reverse complement strand
TGTTCGGCTTGCTCACGCGGCTGGGCTGCGAAATCGTCGACATCGGCCAGGTCCGCGACGATCCGGCCGCGCTCGTGGCGGCATTGCGGATCGCGGCGCTGACGGCGGATGCCATCGTCACCAGCGGTGGTGTCAGCGCCGGCGAAGCCGATCACACCCGCGAGGCGATGCAGCGCGTCGGCGACATGGCGTTCTGGCGCGTCGCGATGCGCCCCGGACGACCGATGGCCGTCGGCCTCGTGTCGCGGCCGGGCCATGAGGACGACGATGCTGCCGGCGCAGCCGTCCTGTTCGGCCTGCCCGGCAATCCGGTCGCGACGATGGTCACCTTTCTGGCGTTCGTCCGCCCCGCCCTGCTTCAGCTGATGGGCTGCAATGCCACCAGCCGCAGACCGATGCCGATGGTTCGCGCCCGCAGCGTGACGGCGATCGGCAAACGGGCTGGCCGAACTGAATATCAGCGTGGTTTCGTCTCTGTTGCATCGGCCGACTCGCCGGACGGCCTTCCCGAAGTGCGCATTGCTGGCAAGCAGGGCTCGGGCGTGCTGAGTTCGATGGTCGAAGCCAACGGTCTCGTCGTACTGGGCCATTCGCAAGGCGACGTCGCTGCCGGCGAGACCGTCGACGTGATGATGTTCGACGGCATCATCTAGACAGCGCCTCTGTTCAGAGCCGTCCCTGTGCCCTGAGCACACCCTTGTTGGCCAGCGCATCGGCGCGCTCGTTGCCGGGATCGCCCGAGTGGCCCTTGACCCAGCGCCATTCGATCTGGTGACCGGCTTCCTGCACCAGCTTGTCAAGGCGCTGCCAGAGTTCCACGTTCTTCACCGGCTGCTTCGCGGCCGTTCGCCAGCCCTTGGCTTTCCAGCCGTGGATCCATTCGGTGATGCCCTGACGCACATATTGACTGTCGAGGTAGAGCACGACCTTGCACGGCCGCTTGAGCGCCGCCAGCCCCTCGATCACGGCTTCCAGCTCCATGCGGTTGTTGGTCGTGTTCAGCTCGCCGCCGAAGATTTCCTTCTCGATCGTGCCCGACTTCAGCCAGGCGCCCCATCCGCCCGGCCCGGGATTGCCCTTGCAGGCGCCGTCGGTGTAGATCTGCACTTCGTCCATCTTTGCTTTCTCAATCTGTCTTGTGAATGCGCCCGGCGATCGGCACGGGCGCCGTCGCCGCGCGCTTTCGACCGGCAAGGCGCCAGTCGGCGTTGAGCAGACGCATGCCGCGCACGCGCTTGACCGCGACCAGAAAATACACCGCGCCGAAAATCGGCCACCAGCGCGCGCCGACGGCGTCGACCCAACGGTAGCGCTCCAGCCAGGCATCGGTGTTCACCGCAGGCCGGTACGCACCGAAGCGGCTCGATTCGACCTCGAATCCCAACAGCCGCAACCAGTCGCGCATCCGCCGGTAGCCGATGAAATCGCCGGCTTCAGGCAAGAAAAGATCGCCCAGGCCCAGCCGCCGGTACAGCCGGGCGCGTCGTTGCCGCATGCCCCAGAGGCTGGCCGGATTCATGCAGCAGATGACGACACGGCCTTCCGGCACCAGCACCCGCTCGACCTCGCGCAGCGTGGCGTGCGGATCGGCGCTCAGTTCGAGCGTGTGCGGCAGCAGGACCAGGTCGAGGCTGTTGGCAGCGAACGGCAGCGCGTCGAACTCGGTGAGCAACGCAGCGTTGCCGTGCCGGCGAACCACCGCGTCGGCGTCAAACTCGGTGCCAGGGTCGGCCGCGAGCCAGCGGTGCGGAATGCGGTTGGTGCGCAGGCCGTGCACCTTGTCCAGGCCGAGCTGCAGTGCGTGGTAGCCGAACACGTCGGCCACCGCATGGTCGAACTGGTCCTGCTCCCAGGCGAGCAGGTAGCGGCCGGGCGGGGTATCGAACCAATCCTGCAAACCTATAATTTGACCGCTCATGAAACTCATTCCGCTGCCCGCATTAACCGACAACTACATCTGGATGCTGCAGGATGGCGTCCACGCGATCGTGGTGGACCCGGGCGAAGCCGAACCGGTGTTCGATGCGCTGGCGCGCGACAATCTGCAACTGGCCGCGATTCTAGTCACGCACCATCACGCCGATCACACCGGCGGCGTGCCCGCCTTGCGCGAAGCCACCGGCGCCCCGGTGTTCGGTCCGGCGCGCGAACGCATCGCCCAACCGTACGTTGCGCTGTCGCAGGGCGACCATGCCGAAGCGCTCGGCCTGCGCTTCGAGGTGATCGATATTCCCGGCCACACGGCGGGGCATATCGCCTTCTTCCTGCCCGGCACGGCCGACCGCCAGGCGCTGGTCTTCTGCGGCGACACCTTGTTTTCCGGCGGTTGCGGCCGGTTGTTCGAAGGCACGCCGGCGCAGATGCTGGCTTCGCTCGACGCGATCGCCAAGCTGCCGGACGACACGCGCGTCTGCTGCGGGCACGAATACACACTTGCTAACCTGCGCTTTGCACGCGCCGTGGAACCCCTCAACGCGGAGCTGACTCAGTACATGGCGCAGTGCGAGGCATTGCGCGCGCACGACCGGCCGACGCTGCCATCGCAACTGGGCACCGAGCGCCGGATCAACCCCTTTCTTCGCAGCCGCGAAGCCGACGTCCTTCAGGCGCTGCATGCGCAAGCCGGACTGCCAGCCCATGCTGGCGAAGTCGAAGCCTTCGCCGCATTGCGCCAATGGAAAAACGAATTTAGATGAACTTTCTGACTGCGGCCGTCCTCGCCGGCGCCCTCTTCCTCACGGGCTGCGCGAGCACGACCTCACCCAACTCTTCCTCGGCCAGCGCCGGCGGCACCGGCTCCACCGTCGGCGTCCCCGAAGGCTCCGCTGCGCCGGTCTACCCGGGCGGTGCGCTCACGCCGATCACCAGCGCCGGTCAATCCGGCTCGCGCAGCGTCGTCGCACTGGCGCCGCCGGTCGACATGTGGGACCGCATCCGTCGCGGTTTCAAGATGCCCGATCTCGACACCGACCTGGTTCGCGACCAGGAGCAGTGGTACGCCAGCCGGCCCGATTACGTCGCCCGCATGACCGAGCGCTCCAACCGCTACATCTTCCACATCGTCGAAGAGCTCGAGCGCCGCAACATGCCGACCGAGCTCGCGCTGCTGCCGTTCATCGAAAGCGCCTTCAATCCGCAGGCCGTCTCCAGCGCGCGCGCCGCCGGCATGTGGCAGTTCATGCCCGCGACCGGCACCGACTACGACCTGAAGCAGAACATCTTCCGCGACGATCGTCGCGACGTGCTGGCCTCGACCCGTGCCGCGCTCGACTATCTCCAGCGCCTCTACAACATGTTCGGCGACTGGCACCTGGCGCTGGCGGCATACAACTGGGGCGAAGGCAGCGTCGGACGCGCCATCGCGAAGAACCAGAAGCTGGGTTTGCCGACCGGCTACAACGACCTTTCGATGCCGGCCGAAACGCGCGGCTACGTGCCCAAGCTGCAGGCGGTGAAGAACATCGTGGCCGATCCGATGCGCTTCCAGGTCGATCTGCCGGTGATCGCCAACCACCCGTATTTCCAGACCGTCACGCTCACGCGCGACCTCGACGTGGCGCTCGCAGCCAAGCTGGCCGACGTGCGCATCGACGACTTCCGCGCGCTCAACCCCGCCGCGCACAAGCCGGTGCTGCTTGCAGCCGGTACGCCGCAAATCCTGCTGCCTTGGGACAACGCCGCGGTTTTCCAGCGCAACTTCGACGCCTTCAGCCAGGGCCAGTTCGCCAGCTGGACGGCCTGGACCGTGCCGTCGACCATGACCGTGACCGACGCTGCGCAACGCTCCGGCATGAGCGAGACCGACCTTCGCGCCATCAACAGCGTGCCGCCGCGGATGCTGATCAAGGCCGGCTCGACGCTGATCGTGCCGCGCAGCGCGCGTGTGATGGACGACGTCGGCGCGCTCGTCGCGGATACCGGACATCTCAGCTT
>JAQGMX010000220.1 GCA_028292145.1 Variovorax sp. | reverse complement strand
GGCTCATGTCCTTGTCGCCGCTGGAGACGATCACTTCGATGCCCTGGAGCGCTGCCGTCTTGGCCAGCGTGCCGATCACGTCGTCGGCCTCGACCAGCGGCACGTGCAGCACCGGCCAGCCGAGCAGCCGCACCACCTCGTGGATCGGCGGAATCTGACTGCGCAAATCGTCGGGCATCGGCGACCGGTTGGCCTTGTAGTCGGGATACCAGTCGTCGCGGAAGGTCTTGCCCGGCGCATCGAACACGCAGGCCGCGTAGTCGGCTCGCACCTCACGACGCAGCGCCTGCATCATGTTGATCATGCCGCGGATCGCGCCGGTGGCGGGGCTCATGGGATCGCCGGGAACGGCCCGCAGGTCGGGCATGGCGTGGAAAGCACGGTAGAGATAGCTCGATCCGTCGACGAGCAGCAGCGTTTTCTTGTCGGTCATCGGGGCATTTTGCCCGCCCGCCGGTGTCCGGCGGTTCTGGCCGCGTACGCCACTTCACGACACGGTGTCACGCCGCGCGCCGACAGCACGCGCGAGGGGTACCGCACCTACAATTACCGAATGGCCTCCCACACCTCCTCCCTCGTCCGCCACGCGCTGCTGGCAACCGCTCTTTGTGCCGCCGTCGGCACGGCATCGGCCCAGACAGCGGCGTTGCCTGCTCAGCAACCTGCCGCACAGCCCGCTTCAGCGGACCGGGCGCCGGTCGAGCCGGCTCAGGGTGAAGGGAAGCGAAATCAGAAGATCGAACGCATCCACGTCGAAGACAGCGGTGCCAGCGTCGACGAGGTGCGCTACGGAGGCCAGACGCAGAGCATCACGGTGCAGCCCAAAGCCAACGTCCCGGCCTACGAAGTGCTGCCGAACGACGGTGGTCGGGAGCGCCAGGGCCAGGCCGAGACCAGCAGCGGCGGCAACGGTCCCCGCGTCTGGAACCTGATGAAGTTCTGAGCGGCGTGGCGGTCTACACCGACGTCGGTTTCGACGAAGCGAACGCACTCGTTCAGCGCCTGGGCCTTGGGGCCCTTTTGTCGTTGAAGGGCATCCAGGGCGGCATCGAGAACACCAATTACTTCGCCAGCACCGAGCAGGGCGAATTCGTACTGACGCTTTTCGAGCGCCTCGGCGCGGATCAGCTGCCGTACTACCTGTGCCTGATGAAGCATCTGGCGGCAAAGGGCATTCCGGTGCCGGAGCCGGTCGCCGACCCGAAAGTCGAGACCTCCAACGTTCATCCGCTTGCAGTTTCTGCAAACACGCCTTGCGAGCTTCTGCATCTTGTGGCGGGCAAGCCGGCCGCGGTCGTGCAGCGCCTGACCGGTCACAGCGAGCTGGCGCCGACTGCTTCCCACTGCGCCGAGCTCGGCGGCTGGCTGGCGCGCATGCATCTGGCGGGACGCGATTTTCCTCGCGTGCAACCCAATCTGCGCGGGCTGGACTGGTGGAACCAAACGGCGCCGGTCGTGCTGCCGCATCTGAATCCCGCCCAAGCAGCGCTACTTCGCAGCGAATTGGCCTACCAGAACCATGTCGCCGCATCGTCGACCTACGCCGCGCTGCCTCGCGGGCCGGTGCATGCCGACCTGTTTCGCGACAACGCGATGTTCGCGCCCGATACGCCTGCCGACGCGCCCCGCCTGAGCGGCGTGTTCGATTTCTACTTCGCAGGCACCGACACTTGGTTGTTCGACCTGGCCGTGACGCTCAACGATTGGGCCGTCGACCTGCCGACCGGCGCTCCCGACGCAGGCCGCACCGCCGCTCTCCTCGATGCCTATCTGGCCGTACGTCCGCTTAACGCAGCCGAACGCGCCCTTTTGCCTGCCATGCTGCGGGCCGCAGCCCTCCGCTTCTGGATCTCGAGGCTGTGGGATTTCTACCTGCCGCGCGAAGCCAGCATGCTCAAGGCGCATGACCCGACGCATTTCGAGCGCGTGCTGCGTCAGCGCGCGACCGCGCCCGCGGCAGTCACCGCGATCAGCCCGCACACATCTCAGCCGATCACGGCCTGAACGGAACCGATGAAACTCAACCTCGTCCCGGCGCGCACTGGCGCAGCCTGGGTTCGCCAGGGCCTGCAGGCCTTCGCCAAGCGACCGCTGGCCTTCGTGTCGCTGTTCTTCTTCTTCATGGCGGTGGTGTCGATCGCGTCACAGGTGCCGCTCGTCGGTACGGTGATCGCGCTGATGCTGTTGCCGACAATGACGCTTGGGCTGATGGCAGCCGCGGCTGCGAACTCCGACGTCATGCCCGACGGGCAGAAGCCGCCATCGGCAGCCGTCTTCCTGGCGTCGCTGAACGCCGTGCGTTCCGACGTCAAGCCGATGCTGGTGCTGGGCGCCCTGTATGCGGTTTTGTTCCTGTCTGTGATGGGCCTTTCGGCCCTGGTCGACGGCGGACAGTTCGCACGCGTCTATCTGCTGGGCGAGACCATCAACCGCGAACTGGCCGAGAGCGGCGAATTCCAGGCTGCGTTGTGGCTCGCGATGGCGCTCTACCTGCCGCTGTCGCTGGCTTTCTGGCACGCGCCGGCGCTGGTTCACTGGCACAAGGTGCCGCCGGCGAAGAGCCTGTTCTTCAGCCTGGTCGCATGTGTGCGGAACTTCAGCGCGATGGCCATCTACGGGCTGACGTGGGTTGCCGTGTTTGTCGGCGCCGGCATCGTGCTGAGCCTGATCGCCACGTTGCTGGCAGCCGCCGGCATCTTCGGCGGCGAAGGCGCGGGCGCAGCGGGCGGCGCGATGATGGTCGGCGGTGCGCTGATCATGGCGACCATGTTCTTCACCAGCACCTGGTTCACCTTCCGCGACAGCTTCCAGGACTGACGGCGTTAAACGGGCGTCAGCTTCGCGACGGACAACGCCAACCATTTCACGCCGTGGCGCGGAAAGTTGATCTGTGCGCGAGCGTCGTCGCCGACGCCCTCCAGCGCCAGCACGGCACCTTCGCCGAACTTGTTGTGAAACACCTGCATGCCAACGCGCAATCCGTGCGAAGGCGCGGCTTTCTGCGGCGGCACCGGCGGGCTGGCGAATGAATCCTTGCTGAAGCCGGCGCTGGCACCGCTGCCGCCGGCGCCCCGCGAGGTCGCATAACCGCCACCGTAGCCGAACGCCGACGGCGTAAAGCCCTGGT
>JAQGMX010000400.1 GCA_028292145.1 Variovorax sp. | reverse complement strand
GCCGCGGTCGTAGTCTGCCCGAGCGACCTGTGCGAGTTTGCGCCCGTGCTGCATGACCACGATCTCGTCGCAGACGGCGCGCACCGTGTGCAGGTCGTGGCTGATGAAAAGGTAGGAAACGCCGAGTCCGCGGCGCAGTTCGGCCATCAGGTCGAGCACCGCCGCAGCAACGACCGTGTCGAGCGCCGACGTGACCTCGTCGCAGAGGATCAGGTCCGGGTCCGCTGCCAGCGCGCGCGCCAGGTTGACGCGCTGCTTCTGTCCGCCCGACAGCCCGCCCGGCAGGCGTCCCGCGACGCTGCGCGGCAACTTCACCAGATCGAGCAGTTCATGGATACGGTTCTTGAGGGGCTCGCCGCGCAATCCCTTGTAGAACTGCAGCGGACGCGCCAGGATGCGCTCGATGGTCTGCGACGGGTTGAGCGCCGTGTCGGCCATCTGGAACACGATCTGGATCCGACGCAGCTCTTCCTTGTCGCGTTGCGCGAGGCCGGGCTTGAGTTCGCGGTTCGCGAACATCATCGAACCGTGGCAGGGCGCGATCAGCCCTGCGACCGCGCGTGCCAGCGTGGTCTTGCCCGAGCCGGATTCGCCGATCACGCCGATCGCCTGGCCGCGGTAGAGCTTGAGGTTGATGTCTTCCAGGATCAGCTTGGCCGGCTGACCTTTGGCATCGATCGGGCCGTAGCCGGCAGACAGCTCGCGCACGTCGAGCAGCAGCTCCGAGTCGCCCGACATCTGTCCGGCCGCACGCGGCGAGGGACGGGCTGCAGCCAGCAGGCTCTGCGTGTAGACGTCGGCCGGCGCCTCGATGATCTGCGCGGTCGAATTCATCTCGCGCATCTGCCCATTGCGCAGCACCAGGATGTGGTCGGCCATCTGTGCAACGACGGCCAGGTCGTGGCTCACGTAGACAGCGGTCGCACGACGCTGGCGCACCACGCGGCGGAAGGCGCGCAGCACTTCGATCTGCGTCGTCACGTCGAGCGCCGTGGTCGGCTCGTCGAGGATCACGAGTTCGGGGTCGGTGATGAGCGCCATCGCCGCCATCAGCCGCTGCAGCTGGCCGCCCGATACCTGGTGCGGATAACGGTCGCCGATGGTTTCAGGATCGGGCAGTGCCAGCTCGCGGAACAGCGCGATCGCCTTGGTCTCGGCCTCCTGCGGCGTGCACGTCTTGTGGATGCGCGTCGGCTCGATCACCTGGTCCATGATCGTGCGCGACGGGTTGAACGATGCTGCCGCACTCTGCGCGATGTACGCCACCGTATGCCCGCGCATGGCCCGCTGTTCGGCGGGCTTCAGGTGCAGCATGTCGACATCGCCGATGCGCACGCTGCCGCCGGAGATTGCGCAGCCCGAGCGCGCATAGCCCATCAAGGCCAGCGCGGTGGTGGTCTTGCCGGAGCCGGATTCGCCAATCAGCGCCAGCACTTCACCGGGCCGGATGGTGAAGCTCAACGCATCGACCAGCGTGAGTGAGCCGGCCGTGATGGTCAATCCTTCGACGACGACGGTAGCGCCCATCAGCGTGCTCCCTTTTCGCGGGCCGCACGGCCCGGCAGGTTGTCGATGACGAGATTGACCGCGATGGTCAGGCTCGCGATGGCGATGGCCGGGGCGATCACCGAGGAACCGGCGTCGGCCAGCGCGCCGATGTTCTCGCGCACCAGCGAGCCCCAGTCGGCTGCCGGCGGCTGCAGACCCAGGCCGAGGAAGCTCAGGCCGGCCAGCAGCAGCACGATGTAGACGAAACGCAGGCCGAGGTCGGCCAGCATCGGGCTCACGATATTGGGCAATATCTCGCGCAGCATCACGTAGAGCTTGCCCTCGCCGCGTGCACGGGCCACAGTCACGTAGTCGAGCGCGTTGATGTTCACGGCCAGCGAACGCGCGATGCGGTAGGCACCGGGAATGTAGATGAGCGCCGCGATGCAGATCAGCATGCCGACCGAGGAGCCGAATCCAGCGACCATGATCAGCGCGAACATCTTGCTCGGGATCGCGGTCAGCGTGTCGAGGCAGCGGCTGATCGCGCTGTCGACCCAGCTGCTGCTCGCCGCGGCGAACAGTGCGAGCGTGGTGCCCAGGCCGCTCGCCAGGAGCGTCGCGCCGAACGCGACGCCAACCGTGAAGCGCGCGCCGTCGATGACGCGCACCAGCATGTCGCGCCCGAGATAGTCGGTGCCAAGCCAGTGCGCCGAACTCATCGGCGCGAAAACCTGGGCGCTGCCAGCACCGACAAAGCCGCGTGCGAGCAGGGAAGGGCCGAACAGCGCGGCCAGTGCCCAGAAAAGCAGCACGACGATGCCGAGCAAGCCCGACACGCCGAAGCGGCCGAACCAGCGCATCGACCGGCCGGTGCGCGAGGGTACCGCTGGTACAGCGACAGGAGCAAGGGATTCCATGAGCGAGTCTCCTGTTTTCAACGGTGGCGAAGGCGCGGATTGGCGAGGATGCCGCACACGTCCGCCAGTGTCACGAGCATCAGGTAGGCGGCGCAGAAGATCATTGCGCAGGTCTGCACCAGCGGCATGTCGCGCTGCGACACGCCGTCGATCATCAGCTTGGCGATGCCCGGGTAATTGAAGATGGTCTCGACGATGATCACGCCGCCCAGCAGGTAGGAGAGGCTCAGCGCAACCGCGTTGGCGATAGGCCCGACCGCATTGGGCAGCGCATGCGCCAGCACCATCCGCATCGGCGACGCGCCCTTGAGCCGCACCATCTCGATGTACGGCGCCTCGAGCTGATCGATGACCGCTGCGCGCGTCATGCGCATCATCTGCGCGATGATCACGCAGCACAGGCTCAGCACCGGCATCGCGAAGGCGCGCAGCATCTGCCCGACCGAATCGATGTCGCTGGCATATGAAAGGGCCGGCAGCCAGCGCAGCTTGACCGCGAACACCAGCACCGCCAGCGTCGCCACCAGAAACTCCGGCACCGACACGACGCCAACCGCCGTGGTCGACACGATGCGGTCGAACCAGGAGCCGCGCCACACGGCCGAAGAAATGCCCAACGCGAGCGCGATGGGCACAGAGAAAAAAGCCGTCACCGCGGCCAGCAGCAGTGAATTCGGCAGCCGGCTGGCCACCAGTTCGCGCACCGGAATCTGCGTGGTGATCGACAGGCCAGAGTCGCCTTGCAGCAGACCGCCGAGCCAGCGCAGATAGCGCACCGGCGCCGGCACGTCCAGGCCCATCTGCGCACGCAGCGCGGAAAGCGCCACCGGCGTGGCGTCCTGGCCGAGCTGCTCCTGCGCGGCGTCGCCCGGCAGCACCGACGTGATCGCGAAGACGATCGCCGACACGACGAGCAGCGAGACCAGGGCCATCGCCACGCGCTGCGCGAGGAGCTTCAGGATCACGAGGTTCATGGTGTCAGGCTTCCAGCCAGACGTTTTCAGCGAACGAATAGCCCATCAGGCCGCCAAGCGGGATCGGCGACAGGCCCTTGAGCTTGGACGAATGGCCATCGATGCTGGTGAGGAACAGCGGGATGCCGATGCCGGATTCGTTGTGGATCATGGTCTGCATGTCGGCATACATCTGCTTGCGCTTGGCCAGGTCGGTCTCCGCACGCGAAGCGAGCAGCAGCTGGTCGAACCGTTCGCTCTTGTAGCGAGATTCGTTCCAAGCGGCGTCGGACTTGAAGAACTGCGTGAGCAGCACGTCGGCGCTCGGGCGCGGATTGACGTTGCCGAAACCGACCGGGCTGTTGAGCCAGTGCGTCGACCAATAGCCCTCGGCCGGCATGCGCTTGATGTCGATGTCCAGACCGATGCGCTGGCCCGACTGCTGCATCAGCAGCGCGGTTTCCACCGAGTACATCGCAGCCGGCGACACCACCATCGGAACCTTGCCCGAGAAACCGGACTTCTGCAGGTGGAACTTGGCCTTGTCGAGGTCGAACGGACGTTGCGGCAAACCGGCGAAATAGAACCGGTTGGTCGGGTCGATCGGCTGGTCGTTGGCGACCACGGCATAGTCGAGCGCGATCGTCTTCTTCATCTGCTCGCGGTCGAGCATGTACTTCATCGCCAGCGCGAAGTCGTTGTTGGTGCCCGGACCGGTGTCCTTGCGCATGATCAGGTCGGAGTACTGGCCGGACTTGGTCGTGAAGATCTCGTAGCCCGGCGTGCCCTTGACGCGCTCGACGGCGCGCGGGTTGACCGAGGCCACCAGGTCCATGCCGCCCGACAGCAGCGCGTTGACGCGCGCGCTGTCGTCGCCGATGCCGACGAATTCGATCTCGTCCAGATACGGCTTGCCTGGCTTCCAGTACGCCTCGTTGCGCACCACGACCGAACGCACGCCCGGCTTGAATTCCTTGAGCTTGTACGGACCGGTGCCGATGCCGGCGGTGAAGTCGGTGGTGCCGTCCTTGACGATGTGGAAGTGGAAGGTGCCGACGATGACCGGCAGGTCGGCATTCGGCGCGGTCAGCACCACGGTGACTTCGTTCGGACCGCTGGCCGTCACGCTTTCGATCTGGTCGGCCAGCACCTTCGCCTTGGAGGCGGTGGCCGCATCCTTGTGGCGCATCAGCGAGAAGACGACGTCGGCCGGCGCCAGCGCCTTGCCGTCATGGAACACGACGCCCTTGCGCAAAGCGAAAACCCAGGTCTTGGCATCTTTGGTGGAGAACGATTCGGCCAGCGACGGCTGCGGCGTCAGGCTGCCGTCGAGCGTCGTCAGGCTGTTGTAGACCATGTTGCAGCGCACGTAGTCGGCCTGGTTCGATTGCTTGGCCGGATCGAGCGTGTCGGTCACCGCAGCCGTGGCAGCCGCCACGCGGATCTTGCCGCCGCGGCGTGGCGTCTGCGCATGGGCAGTCATCGCCACGCCGGCCAGGCCGCCAGCGAGCGTGGCCTGCATGCCGCCCGCCATCAGCATCGCAAGGATGTCGCGACGCGAGGCGCCGCGCTTGAGCGACTCCATCACACGCATGCTTTCGCCGGGACCGACGAGCTTTTCGAAGCTCTTGTTGCTGCTGTCGCTCATGATGGGACTCCTGATAGATCGAGTTGAGAAAACGTGGGACGGGAAAGAAAGCGGGAGGCGTGGTGCCGGCGACGCATGTGTCAGGCCAGCTTGTCCTTGAGCGTGTAGTAAGCGCCGACGAAAGGCAGGAACCACGGCGGACCGAGGTGGCCCGGAATGGCCGGCCAGTCGCGGTCGCGCCACGGGTTGGCCGATGGGTCACCGCCCATCACATCGGCCATGCGCTGGCCCATATGGACCGACATCTGCGTGCCGTGGCCGCTGTAGCCGGTGGCGTAGTAGAGGCCGTCGCGCTCGCCGGCATGCGGCAGGCGGTCCTGCGTCATGTCGACCAGACCGCCCCAGCAGTAGTCGATGCGCACGGGCCCGAGCTGCGGAAAGGTTCCGGCCATGCCCTGGCGAAGGATCTCGCCGCTCTTGGCATCCGATTGCGGGCTGGAGATGGCGAAGCGCGCACGGCCGCCGAACACCAGCCGGTGGTCGGCCGTCAGCCGAAAGTAGTGGTGGATGTTCGCCACCGTCGTGTAGGTGCGGCGGGCCGCGAGCAGCGCCTGTGCGCGCTCGGCGCCCAGCGGCTCGGTGACGACGATGAAGCTGCCGACCGGCACGATGCGCCGTCGCAGCCAGCCGAAGCTGCCGTAGCCGCCATGCCGGCTCGCACCGGTCGCCAGCAGCACCTGCTGCGCTGTCACAGTGCCGCGCGCGGTGTGCAGCCGGTGCACGTGCGTGCGGCCGACGCGCTCCAGGCGCTGCACTTCGGCGCCGGTGTGAATCTGCGCGCCCTGCCGCTCGGCTGCGGCGGCCAGTCCCTGCGCGAAACGGCCCATGTGCATCTGCGCGCTGCGCCGGTAGAGCATGCCGCCGTGGAAGCGTTCGCTCTGGACTTCCGCACGCACGCGATCGGCATCGAGGATCTCGATGTCGCCATCGACGCCGTCCTTGGCCAGCAGATCGGCTGCACGGCGCAGCGTGTCGAGCTGATGCGGCCGGGTGGCGAGCTTGAGCTTGCCGTGGCGCAGGAAGTCGCAGTCGATTGCTTCTTCGCGCACCAGTCGCGCCACGGTGTCGACTGCGTCGTCGAAGGCGTGATACCAGGCACGCGCCCGCTCCACGCCGACCTTTGCCGCGACCTCCGCGTAGTCCATCGCCAGGCCGTTGTTGACATGGCCGCCGTTGCGCCCCGATGCCTCCGCCGCCACCCGCGAACCGGCTTCGAGCACGGCGACCTTCGCGCCGCGACGGGCCAGCGCCAGCGCCGCGGACAGGCCGGTGAAGCCGCCGCCGACGATCGCGACGTCGACCTGCGCCGGCAGCTCGGCTGCGGCGGGGACGAAGGCGACGGACGAATCGGTCCAGTAGGAATCGAGCTTCATGGAGGCGCGTGCTTCGGTCGGTCGATGGAAACGATCAGAGGCCGCAGACGCCGGCCAGGCCGCCGATGTCGGCGATCTCGACGTAGTTGTAGGCCGGGTTGCCCGGGCCGTGGCCGCGGTTCACGAACACCTTGTTCTTGATGCCGATGTCGTCCGCCGACATCAGGTCGTAGCGCAGGCTCGACGAGACATGCAGCACGTCTTCCGGATTGCAGCCGAGCGAATCGAGCATGTATTCGAAGGCCTTCAGGCGCGGCTTGTACGCCTGTGCCTGCTGCGCCGTGTAGACGCGATGGAACGGTGCGCCGAGCATGGCGACGTTCTTCTGGATCTGATCGTCCGACGCGTTCGACAGAATCACCAGCGGAATCTCCTTGGCGACTTTTGCAAGGCCGGCGGGCACGTCTGCATGCGGTTCCCAGGTCGGCACGGCGTCGTAGTACTTCTGGGCGTCGGCGTCGAAGTACTGGATCTTCCAGGCCTTGCAAAGACGGCGCACCGCGTTCTTCAACACGACTTCATAGGGCTGCCATGCACCCAGCACCTCGTCGAAACGGTAGGCGGTGAAGTCGGCGATGAACTGTTCCATGCGTTCGGCCGGCACGCGGTCGGCGAACAGCTCGCGGGTCATCTCGCCCATGCGAAAGCGGGTCAATGTGCCGTAGCAGTCGAACGTGACGTACTTGGGACGAAAAGCCATGATTTCGGTTCCTTGAAGGAGTTGGTGCAACAAACTTATGACGAAGTGATTGCAGCATGCAGCGTCATCTGCTTCGTAGTGAAAACAGACGCTTGCCGCGACGAAGCTGCGGTTTGCGGGGCCGGCGGCGGCATGCCGTGCCGTCCGCCCCTCGCACGTGCACCAATGCACCTCGATGCGTCGCAGCGGTATCGAAAAGCACTCTTTTGTTGCATGGTCAAGGCAGTGTGACAACACCGTGAAGTTGCGCAGATGCTAGGCAAGAAGGCGCAGCATATGTATGCGTTGACAGGGGTCCGTACCGCAGCGAATTGCGCAACGCCCGGCCTCGGCGGGCAATCCTTGTGAGTTGTCCTCGACGCCCGATTGACGCTGGTGCGGCCGGACGATGTCGTCCAAGATGCCGGACAGTTTTCACTCGACACAAGATGCCACCGATGCCCGCACAACCCCACGACGGCGTGACGCTGCGCCCCATGACCGCCGCCGACCTCAAGTACACGCATGCGCTGTCGGCCGAACTGCGCTGGCCGCACCGTCCGCAGGACTGGGAACAG
>JAQGMX010000194.1 GCA_028292145.1 Variovorax sp. | reverse complement strand
GTCTTGAAGCCCTTGCGCTCGGCATATTTCAGGTACTGGCGCAGCAGCATGCTGGCCCAGTCGCAGGCCTCCGTGCCGCCGGCGCCGGCCTGGATGTCGATGAAAGCGTTCAGCGGATCGGCCGGGTTGTTGAACATCCGGCGGAATTCGAGTTGCTTGATATCGGCTTCGAGCAGGGCGGCGTCATCGGAAATGGCCTGCAGGCCGTCCATGTCGCCGTCTTCCTTCGACATGTCGAACAACTCGGTGTTGTCGGAAAGGCCGCTGGTGAGGCGGTCGAGCGTGACGACGACGCCGTCGAGCGCTTTTTTCTCGCGGCCGAGTTCCTGGGCTTTCTTCGGGTCGTTCCAGACCGTCGGATCTTCGAGCGATGCGTTGACCGTCCTCAGACGTTCGGATTTGGCATCGTAGTCAAAGATACCTCCGTAAATCGACCGTCCGGACGCTCAGGTCCGCGAGGGTTGCGCCGATTTGGTTGATTTGTTCTGCATCCATGGGGTGTCCTGACGGTGTTCGGGGAAAGCCGCGCATTTTCTCATGCCTCGGCGGCAATCAGTTCGACGCCGGCGCCTGGACCAGCAGCGGCAGGGTCACTTTGAAAAGCGAACCTTCGCCGGCGACGCTCTGCAAAGCGATCGTGCCGCCGTGCGCGCGCACGATTTCCCGCGTGATGTACAGGCCCAGCCCCAGTCCGGCCGCGTGCTTGCGGCTGTCGTCGGTGCGCTCGAACTGCTCGAAGATGCGCTCCTGGTCGGCTTCGGCAACGCCGATGCCGCGGTCCTGCACGCCCATGGTCGCCAGGCCTTCGTTCTGTGCAACCTCGACGTGCACCGGTTTGCCGCCGCCGTAGCGCAGCGCGTTGGTCAGCAGGTTGGTCAGCACCTGCTCGATGCGGAACTCGTCCCAGACACCCGGCACCTCGAAAGGCGCATCGAGCGTGATCTGCGATCCGGCCGCGTCGGCCTGCTGCGCGAGGTTGTCGATCACCCGCCTGGCGAGCGCCGACAGGTCGAAGGGCTTCGGACGGATCGACAGCGCATCCCGGCGCAGGCGCGTGACGTCGAGCATGTCGTCGATCAGCCGCACCATGTTCTGGATCTGGCGCTGGTCGCGCTCGATCAGCGTCGGCAACTGCTCGGCGGTGAAGGGCTTCAGGTTGCCCTTGGCCAGATGCATCTTGCGCACCTGCGTTTCGAGGTAGAGCGTGTTGAGCGGCGTGCGCAGCTCGTGCGACACCATCGACATGAAGTCGTCGCGCACCCGCACTGCGCGCTGCAGTTCGGCCTGCGTCGTCTGCAACTTCTCCACCAGCGCTTCCTGCTCGCGATGCGACGCGGCCAGCGCTTCCATCTCGCGCTTGAGCGCTTTGCGGTGGCGATGCAGGTCGACAAAGACGTTGACCTTGCTCGTCACCACATAGGCGTCGAGCGGCTTCTGCAGGAAGTCGACGGCGCCGCTCTCGTAGCCCTGGAAGGCGTAATTCATCTCGCGGCCCGCGGCGCTCACGAAGATGATCGGGATGTGACGCGTGCGCTCGGTGCCGCGCATCAGCTCGGCCAGTTCGAAACCGTTCATGACGGGCATCTGCACGTCGAGGATCGCCAGCGCGAACTCGTGCTCGAGCATCAGCGCCAGCGCTTCGTCGGCCGATCCGGCCTGGAATACCGATCTTCCAGGGCCGCGGATCAGCGCATCGAGGGCGAGTAGGTTTCCCGGCAGGTCGTCGACGATCAGCAGTTTGCTTTCGACATTAATCATCGGTATCGGGTGTGTCCAGTTGCACCAGCAGGTCGCGCAGTTCGCGCAGCGGTAAAACAAAATCCGGTGCGTGCAGGGCGATGGCTGCACGAGGCATGGTAGCGACCTCTGCGTCTTCGGGGTGCTGGACGGCGGTCAGTCCGCCGGCGAGTCGTATATCCCGCATGCCTTTCGCGCCGTCCTGGTTGGCGCCGGTCAGCAGAATGCCGGCAAGCGACGCACCGTATGCGTCCGCGGCCGACGACATCAGCAGGTCGATCGACGGGCGCGACCACAGAACCGGTGGCTCGCAGCTCAAGGAGAACACACGTTCGCGCTCGATCGACAGGTGATAACTCGGCGGCGCGAAGTAAAGCGTGCCGTCCTTTAGCACGGCCTTGTCGGCGGCTTCGGCCACCGGCATGCGCAGGCGCTGGCCGAAGACCTGGGCCAGCAAGCTGTTGCGGCCTTCCGGCAGGTGCATGACGACCACGAGCGGCAGGCGCCATGTCGCCGGAAAGTCGGCGAGCAGCGACAGCAACGCCTCGACCCCGCCCGCCGATGCGCCGATGACGACCGCTTCGGTTCGTCGCCCAGAAAGCTTCGTCCGGTTCATGACGCCTTGCGAAAGATGCGTTCGGCTTTCGCCAGCGTGTCGAAGCGCATGGCGTAGGCGGAGAAGTCGATGCTTTCCTTCGATCCGAGCCCGAGAAAGCCGCGGTGGCACAGCGACTCGTGGAACAGCCCGAGCGCGCGGTCCTGCAGGTTGCGGTTGAAGTAAATCAGCACGTTGCGGCACGACACCAGCTGCGTCTCGGCGAAAACGCTGTCGGTGGCGAGGCTATGGTCGGCAAAGATCACGTCGGCGCAAAGCGACGGGTCGAATTTCGCGGCGCCGTACGCGGCCGTGTAGTAGTCCGAAAACGCGCTGCTTCCGCCGGCACGCTGGTAGTTGGCGGTGTAGCCCTTCACGGCTTCGAGCGGAAAAATGCCCTGGCGGGCCTTTTCGATCGAAGCCGGATTGATGTCCGTCGCATAGATCTGCGTGCGTTTGAGCAGGCCTTCCTCACGCAGCATGATCGCCATCGACCAGGCTTCTTCTCCGGTACTGCAGCCGGCCACCCAGATCTTGACCGACGGATAGGTGTGCAGCACCGGCACGACCTGCTGGCGCAAGGCCAGGAAGTACGCGGGGTCGCGGAACATCTCGCTGACCGGAATGGTGAGGAACTGCAGCAGCTGCGCGAACACCGCCGGGT
>JAQGMX010000180.1 GCA_028292145.1 Variovorax sp. | reverse complement strand
CTGACCGGCAAGGTGCCGCGCAAGGCCTTGCTGCTCGGCTTGATGGCGCTGTTCACCGCAGGCAATCTGCTGGCGTGGAAAGCGCCGACCTACGAATCGCTGGTAGCGGCACGCATCCTGACCGGGCTCGCACACGGCGTTTTCTTCTCGATCGGCTCGACCATCGCGACCGGCCTGGTGCCGAAGGAGAAGGCGGCGAGCGCCATCGCAATCATGTTCACCGGTCTCACGGTGGCGCTGGTCACCGGCGTGCCGCTGGGTACCTTCATCGGCCAGCATTTCGGATGGCGCGAGACTTTCCTGGCCGTGTCGGCGCTGGGCGTGGTCGCCTTCATCGGCAGCGCGCTGTTCGTGCCGAAGGACATCCGGCACGCCGCACCGGCGTCGCTGCTGCAGCAGGCGAAGGTGCTGGCGGAGCCCCGGCTGCTGCTGGTCTACGCGACCACGGCCATCGGCTACGGCGGCTCGTTCATTCCGTTCACGTTCCTGGCGTCGATCCTGACCGACGTATCCGGCTTCGGCGCCGGCGCGGTCGGCTGGGTGATGCTGGTCTACGGCGTGTCGGTCGCGGCGGGCAATTTGTGGGGCGGCAAGCTGGCCGACCGGCTGGGCCCGATTCCGGCACTGAAGCTCATCTTCGCGCTGCTGGCGGCCGTGCTACTGGTATTGCAGTTCACCGCGCCGCACAAATGGCTGGCCGTCGCTACCGTACTGGCCTGGGGCGCGGTCGCTTTCGGGAACGTGCCGGGGTTGCAGGTCTACGTCGTGAAGCAGGCCGAGCGTTTTGCGCCGCAAGCCGTCGACGTCGCCTCGGGGCTGAACATCGCGGCCTTCAACCTCGGCATCGCCGGCGCGGCCTGGGCGGGCGGGCTGATCGTCACGCACCTCGGCGTGATGCACACGCCCTGGATCGGCGCGCTGGTGGTGCTGGTCTCGCTTGCGCTGACCTCGCTGAGCGGAAAGCTCGACGCACGAACGGCAAAGCCGGCTCAGACCCAGCCGGCCTTCCGGAAGCGCCAGTACAGATAACCGCACAGGCTCGCGATCAGCCCCAGCGCGGCGACGTAGCCTTAGCGCCATTACAGCTCCGGCATGTGCTCGAAGTTCATGCCCCAGATGCCGGCGAACGCGGTGCAGACCGCGAAGATCGCCGCCCAGGCCGCGAGCCGCTTGGTGACTTCGCCGTCTTCGATGGTCACCATCGACAGGTTGGCGTGGATGGCGGTGCCGATGGTGTCGCGCACCGAATCGATGGTGCCGTTGATGCGGCTCAGGTGGTCCATCACGTCGCGGAAATACTCCTGCGACCCGACGCAGATCTGCGGCACCCGACCGCCGTGCAGCTTGCTCGTGGCTTCGAGCAGCGGCGCGACGGCGTGTTTGAACACCGTCAGGCGCTGCTTCATCGCGTAGAGATGCTGCAGGCTTTCTCGCGCCTTGCCTTTGGTGAAGATCTTTTCCTCGATGACTTCCAGCTCGTCCTCGAACGCGTCGATGGCAGGGAAGTAGCGGTCGACTACCGCATCCATCAGCGCATAGAGCACGAAGCCGGGGCCGTTGCGCAGCAGGTCGGGCTCGCGCTGGCAGCGCTCCCGCACTTCGACAAAGCCGTGTTCGCTGCGGTTGCGCACCGACACGACGTAGTTGCGGCCAACGAAGATGTCGAGTTCGCCGAGCCGGGCTTCGGCGCGCCGGCGTTCAGATTCGGGCGCAGGATCGGTGGGAGGCGCTTTGGGCGCATCGAGCAGATGCAGCACCACGAACAGCGAATCGCCGTATTCCTCGACCTTGGGACGCTGGTGGCCGTTCTGCGCATCTTCGACCGCCAGCGGATGCAGGTCGAATTCGGCCTGCAGTTCGACCAGTTCCTCCTTCGTCGCGTCATGCAGCGCGACCCAGATGAAGCAACCCGGCATCGAGACGTACTCGCTGATGTCGGAGACCGGTATGTCGGCGAGCTTGGAACCGTTTTCGTAGACGACGCAATTGACGAGCATCGGGCAATCTTGCCATGCTGCCGATAATCCCCCGATGGTCCGCCCCACCCAACAAAGCCATCCTCACCGCGAACCCGCACCGCTTCGTCCTGCCGCCACGGTGCTGCTGCTGCGCGACACGCCGCACGGCGTCGAGGTGCTGATGACGCGCCGCTCCGCCACCGCCAGCTTCGCGCCCGGCGCCTACGTCTTCCCCGGCGGACGCATCGACGACAGCGACGCGCAGGAAGCGCAGATGCCGCAGGTGTCGAACCGTCGGCCGACGCAAAGCCAGTTGCAGCTGAAGCAGGCGGTCGCCGCGCTGCGCGAGAGCTTCGAGGAACTCGGCGTGCTGCTGGCCCACCATGCCGACGACGGCCGGCCGGTCGGCGCCGAAACCATCGCCGCGATGGACCGCAGCACGGCAGCCGGCACGATGCCCTTCGTCGCCCAGTGCGCCGCACGCGCGCTGCGGCTTTCGACCGACAGCGTCTTCACCTTCGCCCACTGGATCACCGACCGCGACCTGCCCAAGCGCTTCGACGTGCCTTTTCTAGTCGCCCGCATGCCCGAGGGCCAGACGCCGGTCGCCGACGAAACCGAGCAGTTCGAGCCGGTCTGGGTGCGTCCGGCCGAGGCGCTGGAGCGCCATGCGGCGGGCAGCTTCTTCATGATCTTCCCGACCGTGCGCACGCTGGAGCGCATGGCGACGTACGCGACCGTCGATGCCGTGCTCGACGCATGCGCAACCGAACAGCCGCTGTTCACCAGCTGCCCGCGTGCCGGCGTCCTGCGTGGGAAAGAAGCGCGCTACATGGCGCACGAGCCGCCATTCGGCGAGTTGGCGCTGGTCTGCCCGGACGGCCAGATCCTTCATGCGCTCGACTGGCAGAGCGAAAACCCCGTCACGCTGCTGCGCAACCTGCGCCGCCTCACCGCGCCAAACGCCGGCCCCATGACCGGCCCCGGCACCAACAGCTACATCGTCGGCGACGC
>JAQGMX010000173.1 GCA_028292145.1 Variovorax sp. | reverse complement strand
GGCTCGCCGCGGCCATCGACAAGAAGCCGTCGCAGCTGTCCGGCGGCATGAAGCAGCGTGTCGGCATCGCGCGCGCCTTCGCGATCCTGATGATCGGCGTGGTCGGCATGCTGCTGGATCTGTCGTTTGCTGCACTGCAAAAAAAGGTCACCTATGTCGAGTGAAGTCCTGCTTCGCATCGAAGGGCTGGCCAAGGCGTTCGTGCCGGCCAAGCCGGTGTTCGCCGACGTGTCCTTCACGATCGACCGCGGCGAATTCGTCTGCGTGATCGGGCATTCGGGCTGCGGCAAGACGACCATCCTGAACGTGCTCGCGGGGCTCGACACGGCCACCGCCGGCCACGCGTTCATGGACGGCCGGGAGATTTCCGGGCCGAGCCTGTCGCGCGGCGTCGTCTTCCAGAGCCATGCGCTGATGCCGTGGCTCACGGTGCGCAAGAACATCGCCTTTGCGGTGAAGTCGCGCTGGCCCGACTGGACGGCCGATCAGGTCGACGAACAGGTCGTGCGCAACGTCGCGTTGGTCGGGCTCGCCGCGGCCATCGACAAGAAGCCGTCGCAGCTGTCCGGCGGCATGAAGCAGCGTGTCGGCATCGCGCGCGCCTTCGCGATCCAGCCGCGCATGCTGCTGCTCGACGAGCCTTTCGGCGCGCTGGATGCGCTCACGCGCGGCACCATCCAGGACGAGCTGATGAGCATCGTCCGCCAGACGCAGCAGACGGTTTTCATGATCACGCACGACGTCGATGAAGCCATTCTCCTGGCCGATCGCATCCTGCTGATGAGCAACGGCAGCGAAACCGCCGCGGGCTATCGCCCCGGAAACATCGCCGAAACCGTCGTCAATCCGCTACCGCGCGAGCGCACCCGCGCGGGGCTGCATCACCTGGACGACTACTACCCGCTGCGCAACCACATCATGGATTTCCTGGTGAAACGCGCCAAGGCGGCCTGACACGTCCATCTCACTCTTACTTTTTCTCTCTCTTCTCTCAAAACACACAGGAGCTACACATGAACCGCAACGACGTCACCGAGAAAATCATCACCGCCAAGGTCGCCAACGGCATCCAGTGGGCCGACGTGGCCGAAAAGGTCGGTCTTTCCAAGGAATGGGTCACCGCCGGCTGCCTCGGCCAGATGACCTTCGACGCCGACCAGGCCAAGACTGTCGGCGAGATCTTCGGGCTCACCGACGAAGAACAGAAGTGGCTGCAGGTCGTGCCGTACAAGGGCTCGCTGCCCACGCCGGTGCCGACCGACCCGCTGATCTACCGCTGGTACGAGATCGTCAGCGTCTACGGCACGACGATCAAGGAACTGATCCACGAGGAGTTCGGCGACGGCATCATGAGCGCGATCGACTTCAGCATGGACATCCAGCGCACCGCCGACCCGAAGGGCGACCGCGTCAACGTGGTGCTCTCGGGCAAATTCCTGCCGTACAAGCAGTACTGAAAAACCGGCGCGAGATCAGAGCGGCAGGTCGCCGGCCGCGCGGCCCAGCCACTTGGTCGACAACTTGTCGATCTCGCCGTTCTTCTTCGCTTCCAGCACGATCGCGTTCAGCCGGTCGCGCAGCGCGGTCTCGCCTTTGTTGACGCCGATGTAGTTCGGGCTGTCTTTGAGCAGCAGCTTGTATTCGGCGTTTAGCTTCGGGTTCTGCTTCATGATCACGCCGCCTTCGGCCGCGCTGGTCGCGATCACCTGCACCTGGCCGCTCACGAAGGCCGACACCGTGCCGACATGGTCCTCGAAGCGCCGCACCGACACATTTGGCGAGATCACCTTGCCGAGTTCCGTGTCCGCCATCGCGCCGCGCGTGACCGACACCGTCTTGCCGTCCAGATCGGCCCAGCTCTTGACCGACATCGACTTCGGCGCGAACACCGCCTGGAAGAACGGCGAGTACGAATGCGTGAAATCCACCACCTGCTCGCGCTCCGGCGTCTTGCCGAGCGTGGCGATCACGATGTCGGCCTTGCGCGTCTGCAGGTAGGGGATGCGGTTGGCGCTGGTCACCGGCACCAGTTCGACCTTGGCGCCGAGCTTGCCGGCGACGTAATTGGCCATGTCGATGTCCAAGCCCTGGGGCTGCAGGTCGGCGCCGACGAAGCCGTAGGGCGCGTAGTCGGTCGGGATGGCGATGCGGACGCGCTTGGATTTGGTGATGTTGGCGAGGGCGTCTTGTGCGTGGGCCTGGGCGCCGGTGAGGATTGCGCCGATGGCGAGGACGACGGCTGAAAGCTGGATGCGGGTGGTCACGAGATTGGGCTCCGTTTGACGCGGAGTGCCGCAATTGGCATGCCAGTTCCCTCGCCCCGGACTGCCGGTTCGTCAGCGGCGGCGCCACCCCCATGCAGGAGGATCGCCCGTGTAGACTGAGCGGTTTTTCCGATCAGTCGATATGGTGCAAGTGTCACAGCGCCTACCGCGCTCACCGCGCACAGGTTCAACGGCTCCGACCGGTGTGTCCAGCGTCTCCGGCTCGGCGCTCGTCGGCCTGCTGACGCGCCTCACCGACGCCCGGTTCCCCGAATCCAGCCAGTCGATTTCCGAGCGCCTGAGCCAGTGGCTGGGCTGGACGGACGCGATTTCCCTGTCGTCGGTGCTGGGTGCTACTAATAAGAAGGCACCGTCGGCGTCCATGGCCGCCCCCAGCGCCGAAGAAGCCGAAGTGCGCCGCGTCCGCGAAACCCTGCTGAAGCTTCTGGCCGACGAAGGCGCCGCGCTCCGCACCGCGACCGACTTCTCGCCGTACCGCCGACGCTACGTTTCGCGCCAGCAGACGATGGAAAGCGCCATCGCCCCGCTGCGCACGCGCTTGCAGGCCGCGCTGGTCGCCCGTTCGCCGGCGCTCGCGCAACTCGCTGCTGTCGACGCCGTGATGGCGCAGGCGCTCGGCGCGCATGAAGTACGGTTACTGGCGACCATTCCGACGCTGCTGGAAAAGCATTTCACCCGACTGCGCCGCGCCCAGGCCGACCAGGTCGACCCCGACGTTTCGCCCGACATCTGGCTCGACGGCTTCGACCGCGATATGCAAAGCGTCTTGTTCGCCGAACTCGACATCCGCCTGCAACCGATCGAAGGGCTGCTCGAAGCCCTCCGTTCGCACTGATTTCCGACCCTCGCCAATGAACCGCACCCTCCACTACATCGCCTTCTTCCTCGGCCTGGCCGCCATCGTCTGGGTCGGCGTCGGTTATGTCGGCTCGAACCCGCTAGCGCTGGTGATCACGCTGCTGATCGGCGGCTTCTATCTGATGGGCGCGGCCGAACTACGTCGTTTCGACGCGGCGACATCGACGCTGGCCGGCGCCGTAGCGAACGTGCAGGCGACGCCGTCGACGCTCGGCGAGTGGCTGGAGCCGGTGCATCCGTCGCTGCAGAACGCCGTGCGCCTGCGCGTCGAGGGCGAGCGCGTCGGCCTGCCCGGCCCGTCGCTGACGCCGTATCTGGCGGGGCTGCTGGTGCTGCTCGGCATGCTCGGCACGTTTCTCGGCATGGTCGTCACGCTGAACGGCACCGGAACGGCGCTCGAAAGCGCTTCGGATCTGCTGGCAATCCGCTCGTCGCTGGCAGCGCCGGTCAAGGGACTGGGGCTGGCTTTCGGAACCTCGCTGGCCGGCGTTGCTGCGTCGGCAATGCTGGGGCTCGTCTCGGCGCTGTGCCGGCGCGACCGCGTGCAGGTCGCGCAGCGGCTTGATTCGCGTATCGCCACCACGCTGCGACCGTTTTCGCTTGCGCATCGCCGCGACGAATCCTTCAAGCTGCTGCAGCGCCAGGCCGAAGTCATGCCCGAGCTGGCCGACCGCCTGCAAACCATGATGGCAACCATCGAGCGCCAGAGCGAAGCGCTGAACCAACGGCTGGTTGCGAGCCAGGACGGCTTCCACGGCAAGGCCGAAACCGTCTACATCGGCCTCGCCGCCTCCGTCGACCGCGCGCTCAAGGACAGCCTCACCGAAAGCGCCCGCATCGCCGGCGCCACGATCCAGCCGGTCGTCGAAGCCACGATGGCGGGCATCGCGCGGGAAACCGCCGCGCTGCAAGGCACCGTCGCGCAGGCGTTGCAAACGCAGCTCGAAGCGGTGTCCAAGGACCTTTCCTCATCGCTCGACCGTTTCGCGGGAGCGTTCGAGCAACGCTCGGTTGAGTTGGTGGACGGCGTCTCGGCGCGGCTGGAGACGACCGTCGACCAAGTCTCCGACAGCTGGCGCACGGCGCTCGCCCGCCACGGCGAAGTCAGCGAAAAGCTCTCCGGCGACACGCACCGTGCGCTGGCCGAAACCGCAGCCGGATTCGCGCAGCACACCGCGTCGCTGCAGGACACCGTCGGTAAGGCGCATGCCGATCTGCAGACCGCCATCGACGCACGCGACGCACAACGCCTCGCCGCCTGGACCGACTCGCTCGGCGCGATGGCCGTCGCGCTGAAGCAGGAATGGCAGCAGGCCGGCGCCGACACCGCGCAGCAGCAGCGCGACATCTGCGAAACGCTGGCAAAGACCGCGCAGGACATCTCCGCCCAGACCGAAGCGCAGGCGAAAAGCACCATCGCCGAGATCGGCCGGCTGGTCGATGCTGCTGCCGAAGCGCCGCGCGCCGCGGCCGAAGTCATCGCCGAACTGCGCCAGAAGCTGTCGGACAGCATGGTGCGCGACAACGCGATGTTGGACGAGCGCACGCGCATCCTCGGCACGCTCGAAACGCTGCTCGACGCCGTGAACCACGCGTCCACCGAGCAGCGAACCGCCATCGATGCGCTGGTCGCCACGTCCGCAGGTCTGCTCGATCGCGTCGGCACGCAGTTCACCGAAACGGTCGATGCGGAGGCCGGCAAGCTGGCCGCCGTCGGCGCGCAGCTCACCGGCAGCGCGGTCGAGGTGGCGAGCCTGGGCGAATCGTTCGGGCTGGCGGTGGAGATGTTCAGCCAGTCGAACGACAAGCTCGGCGCACAATTGCAGCGCATCGAGACGGCGCTCGGCAAGTCGATGGTGCGCAGCGATGAACAGCTCGCGTACTACGTCGCACAGGCGCGCGAGGTCATCGACCTCAGCATCCTGTCGCAGAAGCAGATCGTCGAAGACCTGCAGCACCTCGCCAGCCAGCGCGCCGCGGCGGGTACCGAAGCGTGATGACCGACGACATTGACGGCGGCATCGAACCGACGGTTCCGGTGTGGGCTGTCTTCGGCGATCTGATGAGCGGCCTGCTCGGCGCCTTCGTGCTGATCCTGGTCTGCGTGATCGGCATGCAGCTGGAGCTGGCGACGAAGCTGGAATCTGAAGTCAAACAACGCCAGGCGGAAGCGCAGCGCCGCGAGACGCTCGAAAAAGCCCTCGCCGGCCCGCTCGCAGCCGGCCGCGTCACGCTGACCAACGGACGCATCGGCATCAGCGGCAACGTGCTGTTCGCGCTGAATTCGGCCGAACTGCAGCCCGAAGGCCGGCAACTGCTCAAGACGCTGACCGGCCCGTTGGCCGCGTATCTGCAGTCGCGCGACGAGATCCTGATGGTCAGCGGCTTCACCGACGACCGGCAGGTGCGCGGCGGCAACCGGCCGTTCGCGGACAACTGGGAGTTGTCGGCGCAGCGCGCATTGACCGTGACGCGGACGCTGATCGAGGACGGCATTCCGTCGGCATCGGTGTTTGCGGCGGCTTTCGGGGCCGAGCAGGCGGTGGCGTCGAATGCGGATGCGGACGGGCGGGCGAAGAATCGGCGGGTGGAGATGGCGCCGACGCCGCGGCCTTC
>JAQGMX010000169.1 GCA_028292145.1 Variovorax sp. | reverse complement strand
ACGCCGTGGCTTCCCAGAAGGCTGCCGAAGCCGACGTGGCCGTGAGCCGTGCCTCGTTGCAGACCGCAAGAATCAACCTCGGCTACGCCACCGTGACGGCGCCGATCTCCGGCCGCATCGGTCGCGCACTCGTCACCGAAGGTGCATTGGTCGGGCAGGGCGACGTCACCGAGATGGCTGTGATCCAGCAGATCAACCCGCTCTACGTGAACTTCACGCAGTCGGCCAACGATGTGCTGAAGCTGCGTCGTGCCATGCAGGAGGGCAAGTTCAAGCGCGCCGACGACAGCGGCGCCGCCAGCGTCCGCCTTGTGCTCGAGGACGGCACCGAATACCCGACGCCGGGCAAGCTGCTGTTCACCGATCTGACCGTCGATCCGACCACCGGCCAGGTCACGCTGCGCGCCGAAGTGCCGAATCCGAAGGGCGATCTGCTGCCTGGCCTGTATGTGCGCGTGCGCATCGAGCAGGCGCAGGTCGAGAATGCCATCACGCTGCCGCAGCAGGCCGTGACGCGCAGCCAGAAGGGCGACACCGTGACGGTGGTCGACGCTGAAGGCAAGATGAGCCAGCGCACGGTGAAGATCAGCGCAGCCAAGGACAACCAGTGGGTGGTGCTCGACGGCCTGAAGGCCGGTGAGCAGGTGATGGTCGACGGTTTCCAGAAACTGCAGATGCTGCCGCCGGGGTCCGCCGTGAAGGCCGTGCCGTGGACCAAGCCCGGTACCGCACCGGCAACCGCTGCCTCCGCTCCCGCCGCCGCGCCCGCTGCTTCGGCACCGGCCGCCAAGTAAGGAGCCCGCCGCATGGCAAAGTTCTTCATCGATCGGCCCATCTTCGCGTGGGTGATCGCACTTTTCATCATCGTGCTGGGCGGCGTGGCGGTCACGCAGCTGCCGATCGCGCAATACCCGCCGGTCGCTCCGCCCGCGATCGTCATCAACACCGCATATCCGGGCGCATCGGCGCAAACGCTCGAGGAGAGCGTGCTTTCGGTGATCGAGCGTGAAATGAACGGCTCGCCGGGGATGATCTACGTCGAGTCGGTCGCTCAGGCGGACGGCACCGGCACGATCACCGTCACCTTCGAGCCCGGCACCAACGCCGATCTGGCGCAGGTGGATGTGCAGAACCGGCTTTCGCGCGCCACGCCGCGGCTGCCGGCCGCAGTGACGCAACAGGGTGTGCGGGTCGACAAGTCGCGCGCCAACTTCCTGGCGTTCGTGATCCTGTCGTCGACCAACCCCGCCTACGACCCGATCGCGCTGGGCGACTACGCCTCGCGCAACGTGCTGCCTGAACTGCAACGCGTGCCCGGCATCGGCCAGGCGCAGCTGTTCGGCACCGAGCGTGCCATGCGGATCTGGATCGACCCGGCCAAGATGCAGGGCTACAACATCTCGTCCGCCGAAGTCAGCGCCGCGATCCGGGCCCAGAACGCCCAGGTGTCGTCGGGCACGATCGGCGACCTGCCGAACATCAGCGGCCAGGGCATTTCCGCCACGGTCGTGGTGACCGGACAGCTCTCCACCGTCGAGCAGTTCGGCAACATCGCCCTGCGCGCCAACACCGACGGTTCGACCGTGCGTCTGCGCGACGTCGCCCGCATCGAACTCGGCGGCCAGGCGTATTCGACCTCGGCACGCCTGAACGGCCAGCCGGCGGTCGGCATCGGCGTCCAGCTGTCGCCGAGCGGCAATGCGCTGAACGCCGCCAAGGCCGTGCGCACCAAGATGACGGAACTGGAGAAATTCTTTCCTGAAGGCGTGAAGTGGGCCGTGCCTTACGACAGCTCGAATTTCGTGAAGATCTCGATCACGCAGGTGGCCGAGACGCTTCTCGAAGCCGTGGCGCTCGTGTTCGTCGTGATGTTCCTGTTCCTGCAGAACTGGCGCTACACGATCATCCCGACCATCGTGGTGCCGATCGCGCTGCTGGGCACGCTCGCCGTACTGCTGGCGCTGGGCTTCTCGATCAACGTGTTGACCATGTTCGGCATGGTGCTGGTAATCGGTATCGTGGTGGACGATGCGATCGTGGTGGTGGAGAACGTCGAGCGGATCATGACCGACGAAGGGCTGCCGCCGCTCGAAGCCACGCGCAAGGCGATGAAGCAGATCTCCGGCGCCATCATCGGCGTGACGGTGGTGCTGATCTCGGTGTTCGTGCCCCTGGCTTTTTTCTCGGGTTCCACGGGCAGCATCTATCGCCAGTTCTCGGCGGTGATGGTCGCTTCGATCGCGTTCTCGGCCTTCATGGCGCTTTCGCTGACGCCGGCCCTCTGCGCGACGCTGCTCAAGCCGGTCGAGAAGGGCGGTCATCATGAGAAGAAGGGCTTCTTCGGCTGGTTCAACCGCTTCTTCACGCGCACGGCCAAGGGCTACGAAGGCTGGGTTTCCCGCATCCTCCGCCGTGCCGGCCGCTATCTGATCATCTATGCGGTGCTGGTCGGCGTCGTCGCCTTCGCCTACATGCGCCTGCCGAGCTCGTTCCTTCCCCAGGAAGACCAGGGCACCGTGCTGGTCAATGTGCAGCTGCCACCGGGTGCGACCCAGGAACGCACGCTGGCGGTGATCGAGAAGGTCGAGGAGTTCATGCTCAAGCAGCCCGAGGTCCAGAGCATGGTCGGCGTGCTGGGCTTCAGCTTCTCCGGCCTCGGCCAGAATGCGGCGCTCGCGTTCGTGACGTTGAAGAACTGGGACGAGCGCGGTGGCGCAGGGCAGTCGGCCGATGCCGTCGCCGGCCGCGCGTTCGGTGCCCTGTCGGGCATTCGCGATGCGTTCATCTACCCGCTGAGCCCGCCGCCGATTCCCGAACTGGGCAATGCCAGCGGCTTCACGTTCCGCCTGCAGGACCGTGCCGGCGCGGGACACGACGCGCTGGTCGCCGCACGCAATCAGTTGCTCGGCTTGGCCTCGAAGAGCCCGATCCTCGCGCAGGTCCGTCCGAACGGCCTTGAGGACGCACCTCAGCTGCAGATCGACATCGACCGCGACAAGGCCAGCGCGTTGGGCGTGACGTTCGACGCGATCAACAGCGCACTGTCGAACTCGCTCGGTTCGAGCTACGTGAACGACTTTCCTAACCAGGGCCGTCTGCAACGTGTCGTGGTGCAGGCGGATGCGCCTGCGCGGATGCAGCCGGACGATCTGCTCAAGCTGAATGCGGCCAACACGCAAGGTCAGGCGGTTCCTTTGTCGGCTTTCGCGTCGACACGCTGGATCACCGGCCCGACGCAGACCGTGCGCTACAACGGCTATCCGTCGATGCGCATCGAGGGCTCCCCGGCGCCAGGGTCCAGCAGCGGTGCCGCTATCGCCGAGATGGAGCGGCTCGCGACGCAGTTGCCTGCGGGCTTCGGCTACGAATGGACCGGGCAGACACGCGAGGAGAAGCTCGCCGGATCGCAGGCCTTCATCCTGTATGGCTTCGCCATCCTGGCGGTATTCCTGTGCCTGGCGGCGCTCTACGAAAGCTGGTCGATTCCGCTGTCGGTGATCCTGGTGGTGCCGCTGGGCGTACTCGGCGTGCTGCTCGCGACGCATCTGCGCGGTTTCTCGAACGACGTGTACTTCCAGGTCGGACTGATCACGATCATCGGCCTGTCGGCGAAGAACGCGATTCTGATCATCGAGTTCGCGAAGGATCTGCAGGCGCAGGGCAAGAGCGCTGTCGATGCGGCGCTCGAAGCCGCCCACCTCCGCTTCCGTCCGATCATCATGACCTCGCTGGCTTTCGGCCTGGGCGTCGTTCCGCTGGTGATCGCTTCGGGCGCCGGCTCTGCAAGCCAGCGCGCCATCGGCACCGGCGTGCTCGGCGGCATGATCTCCGGCACCCTCCTGGCGGTGTTCTTCGTGCCGGTGTTTTTCGTAGTGGTGCGTGGGCTGTTCAAGAGCAGCAAGCGCCAGCAGGAAGCCGAACGGCGTCACGCCGAAGAGGCAGGCATACAGGCGGAACCCGGCCATGAATAAGATGATCCAGCGATTCGATCTGCGCCGCGCGCGCCCTGCGATGACGGCATTGGCCGTCAGCATGGTGCTGGCCGGCTGCTCTCTCATCCCGACCTACGAGCGTCCGGCGGCGCCTGTGCCGTCGACTTTCCCGAACGATCCGATGCAGCCGACCGGCGCGGCGCCGGCGACCGTGGCCTGGGAGGATTTCTTCACCGACACGCGTCTCCGCGGGCTGATCGAAACGGCGCTCGCCAACAACCGCGACCTGCGCGTTTCGGTGCTGAACATCGAACAGGCGCGTGCGCAGTTCCAGATCCAGCGCTCGGCGCAGTTTCCTGCCGTCGGGCTCAGCGGCAGCGGCTCGCGTGCGAGCCCCAACATCTACCAGGCCTTCGGCGGCGGCAGCGTGTCGTCGAGCTACGCGGTCAATCTGGGCGTGACGGCCTGGGAACTCGACTTCTTCGGCCGCATCGCCAGCCTGAAGGAACAGGCGCTGGCCCAGTATCTGGCGACCGAAGAATCGCGCAAGGCGACGCAGATCAGCCTGATCGCCGCCGTCGCGAACGGCTGGCTCACCGTGCTGGCCGACGACGAACTGCTCGAGATCACCCGCCAGACGCTCGCCACGCGCGACGAGTCGGTGCGACTCACCCGGCTGCGCTTCCAGAACGGCGTGTCTTCGGAAATCGACTTCCAGCTTGCCAACTCGCTGGCCGAAACCGCGCGCGCGTCCTATGCGCAACTGCAGCGTCAGCGTGCGCAGGACGAAAACGCACTGGCCCTGCTGGTCGGCGCGCCTGTGCCGTCGACGTCGCTCACCGGTATCGAGCGCGGGCTTTCGACAGCCGCAATCATGGCCGACGTGCCTGCCGGCCTGCCTTCGGATCTGCTGACCGAACGGCCCGACATCCGCGCCGCCGAACAGCAACTGATCGCGGCCAATGCCAGCATTGGCGCGGCGCGCGCGGCCTTCTTCCCGCGCATCTCGCTGACCGGCGCGATCGGCACGCAGAGCACCGAATTCTCGAATCTGTTCTCGGCCGGCACCAAGGCCTGGTCCTTTTCGCCGTCGATCACGCTGCCGATCTTCAACGCCGGGTTGAATCAGGCGAACCTCGACATCTCGCGGGCCAGCCAGCAGATCGCGGTGGCGCAGTACGAGAAGACCGTCCAGACCGCGTTCCGAGAAGTGGCCGACGCTCTCGCAGGCCGTTCGACGTACGGCGAGCAGGTGCGGGCGTTGCGTGCACAGACCGAGGCCGAGGCAACCCGCTTCCGGCTGCAGGACTTGCGTTATCGCAACGGCATTTCGAGCTCGCTCGACCTGCTCGATGCCCAGCGTTCGCTATTCACGGCCCAGCAGGCGGCGACGCAGGCGCGGCTGCAGCAGCTGCAGAACCAGGTCACGCTCTATAAGGCGCTCGGCGGCGGCTGGACGGATCGGTAGGCGACAGGGGCCGGATCGACGCGCTCCCTATAATCGCGCGTTGATTTGAAGCCCCCCCGAGCAGCCCCGAAGCCCCGAATAGAGGACGCCATGAGCGCAGACCCGCACTACCAGGCCAACCAAGACGCCCATACCGGCCCGATCAAGAGCCCGAAGCAATTGCTGGTGGCCGTCGGCGTCTTTTTTATCGGGCCCATCCTGATCATCGTCGGGCTCGTGATGTTCGTGGTGTCCGGCAACAAGCCGTCCGGCGCTGCATCCGGCGACGGCATGTCGCTCTACGGTGTCTCTCAAGACAACCGCGATCGTGAGTTGGCCGACCGCCTGCGCAAGGTCGGCACCATCGAAATCCGCGATGCCAACCGCCCGTTGGCCGCCGGCGAAACGGTGTTCAAGGCGCAATGCATTGCGTGTCATGGCGTACCCGGCATTCCCGGCGCACCGCATCTCGGCGATGCGGCTGCATGGGGCCCTCGCATCGGACAGGGTTACGCAACGCTGCTGGAACACGCACTCAAGGGCAAGGGCGCGATGCCTGCCCAGGGCGGCGGCGACTTCGAAGATCTGGAAATCGGGCGAGCGGTGGTCTACATGGCCGATGCGGGCGGTGCGAAATTCCCGGTGCCCGAGCGTCCGGCTGCCGGCGATGCGGCTGCGGCTCCCGCGGACGGTGCAGCCTCAGCGGCCTCCGGCGCAGCAATGCCGGCTGCGCCTGCAGCGCCTGCGTCGGCTGCTGCCAAATAAGGTCTATTGCGGGCGAACAGCCTGCTGCGCAGACTGTGCGGACAGCGTAGCCGGGCTCATCACATAACCGAAGCGCTTCTGCAGATCGGCTGCAAGCACCGGTTCGGGTTCGGACCACAGGCCTTGCTCCAGCGCTTCCGCCAGCAGTCCGACGTCTTGCGTGTGCACCAGCCCGAGTCCGATCGGCGCGGCCAAAAACACCCGGCCGGCCTCGTCCAGCAGACAGGTCGTCGGTTCCGCAGCGATGCCGGTGTGCGTCGTCACTGAGAAATCGCTGCCGATGCGCCAGACGAACGGCGCTGCCTCCAGTTCCACATAGACCCGCTGCGGCCCATTCTGGAAGAACCACTGCCCGGCCGCATCGCATTCGTAATTGCGCTGGATGAAGTCGATCAGCTTGTCGTGCCGCAACAGCGATCCGCGCTCGGCTGGGAACGGGCCAGCCGCCTGCGTGCGGTCGTCGCGCATGTACCAGTTGCCGCGCGCGTCGAGGCCGAGCCACCCGTAGCAGTGCGGGACGTTCGGCCACTTCGCGATGGCCTGTTTGACGATTTCATCCATGGCTCATTCTGGCTTGGGTTTCGATTCCGGTGACAGGTGCTGCGCCAGCCACTGACCAACGCGCTCGGGCATGGCGCGCACATGGCCGGGCGGACGGCCGAGCGGAAAGCCCACATGGCCGCCATGCGCCGGTTGCCAGAGCGTGACGTGCTCGCCGGTCTCGCCGTGGCGTGGCAGGCTGGAGGCGGGCACGAAGGGGTCGTTGGTCGCATTCACCACCAGCGCCGGAATGCGGATCGCGCTCAGGTGCGGTTTGGCAGAGCCGCGCGCCCAATAGTCGTCGGTGTCGCGGAAACCGTGCAGCGGCGCGGTGAAGACGTTGTCGAATTCGCGCAGGTTGCGCGCGGCCAGCAACGTGTCGCGATCGAACAGGCCCGGGTATTGCGCCAGCTTGGCAAGGGCCTTGGGTTTCATGCTGGCGAGGAACATGCGTGTGTAGACCAGCCGGTTGAAACCCGTGCCGATCGCCGCACCGCCAGCGGCCAGATCGAGCGGCGCAGACACCGAAGCCACTGCGCGTACGGTGCCGGCTGCATCGGCGCCAGCTTCTTCTGCCCAGCGCAACAGCGCGTTGCCGCCCAGGGAAACGCCGACCGCGACGATGCCGGGTGAAGCCTCGCCAGGAACTTGGCGTGCCGCAAACCGATCCAGGATCCAGCCGATTTCCTCGAAATCGCCCGAGTGATATGCGCGCGGCGCCAGATTGATTTCGCCGCTGCAACCGCGGAAATGCGGCACCGCGAAATCCCAGCCGCGCGCCGCCGCGAATCCGGCAAACGCCTCGGCGTAATGGCTGCGCGATGAACCTTCGAGCCCGTGAAACAGAACCAGCATCGGCCGCGGATCAAGGCCGACAGTGCGCGGGATCGCGAAATCGACGTCGATGAAGTCGCCGTCCGGCGTGGCCCATCGCTCGCGGCGGTAGGCGGGCGGCGCGCCGTCGACGCGCCGCCCGTAGAGTGCCGGCCAGATCGTCTGGAGATTGCCGCCGGGCAGCCAGCGGGGAGCGACGTACTGCATCGGCGTTGTGAAGTATTCCGGTGAATTCAGTGCAGTGTCTGGCGCGCGTCGGTCGCTTCGTCGGGCGCGCGGGCGGTGCCGGGGCTCGCGTGGTGCGCGACCATCCGCCAGCCCTGCGCCGTGCGTTGGTAGACGTTGGTGGCCAGCACGAATGCATGCTGCGGTCCGCCGGGCGCGAGCACCTCGATGCGCTCCAGCACGCTGTGCACCGCGCTGGTCAGCGAATCGACCTTGCGGACATGCGCCGGTCGCGCGTGGATCGCGCCGTGGCTGAACATCTGCTCGAACGCGGCCCGGATCGCGGGCATGCCGACCAGCCGCGGTCCGCCGGGATGCACGCAGAACACGTCGTCCTCGTCGGCCCAGCAGGCCATCAGCGCATCGATGTCGCCGCGCTGGAGCGCTTCGTAGAAAGCGGCTTCGACGTCGTCGGCGGTGCCGTCGAGGGCGGCGGCGCGAAGCTTGGTCTTGGTGGGCATGGCGATGGATGGCTAGAGAAGAACGGGGATTTTGCCTGCGACGGAAGACGCGCGAAACTGTCAGGTACCGTGGGCTATGCTCCGCATCCTCGAACGACCGATCCGTATTCACCAGGGGAAATCGACCACCATGAAAAAAATCCATCGCGCGCTGCTTGCATTGTTCACCGCCGTATCGATCGCATCGCTCACGGGCTGCGGCTACAACGATTTCCAGAAACTCGACGAAGCCAGCAAGTCGGCCTGGAGCGAAGTGCTCAACCAGTACCAGCGCCGCGCCGACCTGGTGCCGAACATCGTCGCGACCGTCAAGGGCGAAGCCGCCTTCGAGCAGGACACGCTGACCAAGGTGATCGAGGCGCGCTCCAAGGCCACTTCGATCCAGGTTACGCCCGAAACCCTGAACAATCCTGAAGCTTTCAACAAGTTCCAACAGGCGCAGGGCGAACTCTCGGGCGCATTGTCCAGGCTGATGGTGGTGGCCGAGCGCTACCCGACGCTCCAGGCCAACCAGGCGTTCCGCGACCTTCGCGTGACGCTCGAAGGCACCGAAAACCGCATCACCGTGGCGCGCAACCGCTACATCGAGAGTGTGCAGTCTTACAACGTGCTGGCGCGCAGCTTCCCGACCAACATCACGGCCAAGGTGTTCAGCTATCCGCCGAAGCCGGTTTTCTCGGTTCAGAACGAAGCGCAGATCTCCGTCCCACCGTCGGTCGACTTCAACAAGAAGTAAGGCGGTGATGAATCTGGCGCACTTCTTTCGCCGCGTCGCAGCGTTTCTGGCGCTCGGGTTCGTGCTCGGCGGCGCGCAGGTGCATGCGCAGGCAGTGCAGGCGGTCCCGGCGCTGACGGCCCGCGTGATCGACCAGACCGGCACGCTCGACGCGTCGCAGCAGCAGGCGCTGGACGCCAAGCTGGCCGCGTTCGAGCAGAAGAAGGGCAGCCAGATCGTGATGCTGCTGGTGCCGAGCACGCAGCCTGAGGACATCGCCAGCTATGCCAACCGCGTGGCCAACGACTGGAAGATCGGTCGCAAGGCGGTCGGCGACGGCGTGCTGGTGATCGTCGCGAAGAACGATCGTCAGATGCGCATCGAGGTCGCGAAGACGCTCGAAGGCGCCGTGCCCGACCTCGCGGCGGCGCGCATCATCGATGGGGCGATGGCGCCGCGTTTTCGCAACGGCGACTACGCGGGCGGACTCGATGCCGCCGCCGATCAGCTGATCGCGCGGATCTCCGGCGAGCCGTTGCCAGCGGTGGTCAACGAGCGTTCCGCACAGCGCGGTCAATCGGGTCAAGGCGGCTTCGACTGGCAGAACCTCGCGATCTTCCTGTTCGTCGCGGTGATCTTCGGTGCGCCGATCGCACGCCGCATCTTCGGCGCCAAGCTGGCGCCGGTGGTGATGGGCGTCGGCGTCGGCGCGATCGCGATGGTGCTGACGGCGACGGTCCTGATTGCGATCGTGGCCGGCATCGTCGCCCTGGTGGTGACCGTGATCTCGGGCGTGAGCGGCATCGGCGGTGGCGGCGGCCGAGGTGGGCGCGGCGGCGGTGGTTTCGGTGGTGGCCTGGGTGGTGGCGCCTTGGGCGGCGCACTCGGTGGCGGATTTGGCCAGGGCGGCGGCTTTGGCGGCGGTTCGTCCGGCGGCGGATTCAGTTCCGGCGGCGGCGGGAATTTTGGCGGCGGCGGCGCGTCGGGAGGTTGGTGATGGCTGCGCTGATCGCAAAACTCGGTCGCCTCTGGCGGCATCGCTTTACCGACGAAGCCGACGTGCGCCGCATCCTCCCAGACGAGGTCATGGACCGGCTGACGCGCCGCGTCGCTGCGAGCGAGCATCGGCACACCGGCCAGGTCCGCATCTGCGTCGAAGCCGGGTTGCCGACCAGTTACCTCTGGCGACACGCGCCGGCCCGCGAACGGGCGGTAATGCTGTTCGGCAAGCTGCGCGTGTGGGACACCGAGCAGAACAACGGCGTGTTGATCTATCTGCTGATCGCCGAACACGCGATCGAAATCGTCGCCGACCGCGGTATCGACCGCCATGTCGACGCGGAAGATTGGGCAGCGATGACGAAGCGGATGGCGGCCGCCTTCCGCGAAGGTCGTTTCGAGGACGGCGTCACGCAGGCGCTGGAAGAAGTGTCGGCGCTGCTGGTGACTTACTTCCCGCGCGATCCGTCTTCGTTGTCGGGCAATGAACTGCCGGACGCGCCGGTCGTGCTCTGACGCCCGGATTCAGGCTACCAGCCGCTCGGGCAATGCCCAGACAGTGGCGCCGCCGACGGCATAGAAGCGCCGACCCGGTGCCGGCGGCATCAGCCAGCCGCCGGTGAATTCGCCGAAAGCCGGCAGGGTGGCCTGATCGCCGTCCTGCACGAAACACGGCATCCGCAGCCGGTCGCGGCCGGGTCCATGGAGGCGGCAGGCCGGGTGCAGATGACCGGCCAGCACGAAATGCGTCGGATGGGTCTGCGGATGGTGGCAGCACGCGAAAGGGCCGATGAAATGCGGTTCGTCGACCACCGCGATGTCCAGCGCGGCTGGCGGATCGCCGGCCCGGCTGTCGTGATTGCCGCGCACCAGCGTCATTTCCAGACCGGGATGACGTCCGCGCCAGCCTTCCAGAAGCCCCATGACCTGTGGCGTCCGCGCCTGCGCCGCATGCAGGAAGTCACCCAGGAAGACGATGCGGGCAGGCGACCACGCGGCGATCAGCGCATCGATCCGACTCAGATTCTCCTTCGTCGTGCCGCCCGGGACAGGCTGCCCGAGCGCCCGAAAAGTGGCAGCCTTGCCAATGTGCAGATCGGCGATGAACAACGTGCGTTCCGCCGGCCACCAGAGCGCGCGCTCAGGTAGCAGAACCAGCGAATGGCCGGCCCAGTCGACGGTGCAGGCGCGTGAGGATGATGATGCGGGTGAAGACACGGCGGGAGTGTCGTCGAACTCGAATAGCGGATGCCAGCGCAGGTTTTGCAGGACAGGCTCCATGGGCAGGCGCTGCTAGACGATGCTGAAATGTTCCGTGCCCGCCGAAAGGTCTGTCGACCGCGCACGGCGGCTGTTGAGCTTGACCTGCAGGCGCAGGTCGTTGGCGGAATCGGCATTGCGCAGCGCGTCGTCGAGCGTGATCGAGTGCATCTCGAACAGGTCGAACAGCGCCTGGTCGAAAGTCTGCATGCCGAGGTTGCGGCTCTTCTTCATGATCTCCTTGATCTCGCCGACCTCGCCCTTGAAGATCAGGTCGGCGATCAGCGGCGTGTTCAGCAGCACCTCGACGGCGGCGACGCGACCCAGCCCGTCCTCGGTCGGGATCAGGCGCTGCGACACCAGCGAACGCAGATTGAGCGACAGATCCATCAGCAACTGGGTGCGGCGCTCTTCGGGGAAGAAGTTGATGATGCGGTCGAGCGCCTGATTGGCGCTGTTGGCATGCAGCGTCGCCATGCACAGATGGCCCGTTTCGGCGAAGGAGACCGCATGCTCCATCGTCTCGCGATCGCGGATTTCGCCCATCAGGATCACGTCGGGCGCCTGGCGCAGGGTGTTCTTGAGCGCGGCTTCCCAGCTGTCGGTGTCGATGCCGACTTCGCGCTGCGTCACGACGCAGTTCTTGTGCGCATGGACGAACTCGATCGGGTCCTCGATCGTCACGATGTGGCCGAAGGAGTTTTCATTGCGCCAGTCGACCATCGCGGCCAGCGTGGTCGACTTGCCCGAGCCGGTTGCGCCGACCAGGATCACCAGGCCGCGCTTGGTCATCGACACTTCCTTGAGCGCCTGTGGCATGTTGAGCCCGTCGATCGTCGGCACGACAGCCGGAATCGTCCGCAGCACCATGCCGACCTTGCCCTGCTGCACGAAGGCGTTGACGCGGAACCGACCGATGGCCGTCGGCGAGATCGCGAAGTTGCATTCCTTGGTTCGCTCGAACTCGGCCACCTGCCGGTCGTTCATGATCGATCGCGTCAGCGCCATCGTGTGCGACGCGCCGAGCGACTGCGCCGACACCTTGGTGATCTTGCCGTCGACCTTGATGGCCGGCGGGAATTCGGCGGTGATGAACAGGTCGCTGCCGTTGCGGCTCACCATGAGCTTCAAGAGGTCGTTGATGAACTGGCTGGCTTGATCGCGTTCCATGGAAATGCTCCGGCGGATTCAGATTGGGGCTGGTCAGCCGGGGAAATTTTCTGGCGTTTTTGCTTTTCCGCGCGCTTCGGCGGCGGAAATCACACCGCGGCGCACGAGGTCGGTCAGGTTCTGATCGAGCGTCTGCATGCCTTGGCCGCTGCCGGTCTGGATCGACGAGTACATCTGCGCGACCTTGCCTTCGCGGATCAGGTTCCGGATGGCGGCGGTGCCCAGCATGATCTCGTGCGCCGCCACGCGGCCCTGGCCGTCCTTGGTCTTGCACAGCGTCTGCGAAATCACGGCCTGCAGGGATTCGGACAGCATCGCGCGGATCATGTCTTTTTCTTCGCCGGGGAACACGTCGATGATCCGGTCGATGGTCTTGGCCGCCGACGAGGTATGCAGCGTGCCGAACACCAGATGGCCGGTTTCGGCCGCCGTCATCGCCAGGCGAATGGTTTCGAGGTCGCGCATTTCGCCGACCAGGATCGCGTCCGGGTCTTCGCGCAAGGCGGATTTCAGCGCCGCCGCGAAAGACAGCGTCATGTTCCCGACTTCGCGCTGGTTGATCAGGCACTTCTTGGATTCGTGCACGAACTCGATCGGATCTTCGACGGTGAGGATGTGCCCGTACTCGGTTTCGTTGAAGTAGTTGACCATCGCCGCCAGCGTGGTCGACTTGCCCGAGCCGGTGGGCCCGGTGACCAGCACCATGCCGCGCGGCTTGAGCGCGAGCTCACCGAAGATCTTCGGCGCGTTCAGCTGCTCGAGCGAAAGGATCTTGGAAGGAATGGT
>JAQGMX010000145.1 GCA_028292145.1 Variovorax sp. | reverse complement strand
AGATCCCGATCGACCAGCGCTACGCGCTCGACGACGTGCAGCAGGCGCACCGCGACCTCGAGGCGCGCAAGACCACGGGCTGCACGATCCTCACGCTGTAGTCTCGGGCGGAGCCGCCGCTGCCTCTCTCGCCACTTCGCCGATCAGTCGCCACACGCGCTGTGCGAGCGGCGACGGCGCGCGGTTGCGCCGGTGCACCAGCATCACGCGGCGCTCCACGCGCGGCAGCAGCGGCAGTGCGACCAGCGCACCCAGACTGCCTGGCGTGACGGAAAGCATCGGCATCACGCTGATCCCGATGCCGGCCTCGACCATGCGGAACACCGTCGTCGGATGGCCGAGCTGCTGCGCGACGGTCGCCTGGACGCCGTGATCGGTCAGCGCCTGGTCGATCAGCCGCCGACTGCCTGACGAATGGTCCAGCAGCACAAGCGCCCGGCCCTGCAGATCCGACCAAGCCACGCTCGCCGACCGTGCCAGCGCGTGGTTTTGCGGCACCACCAGCACGAACGGTTCGCTGAGGATCGTCTCCACCGTCAGGTCGTCGCAGGACGACGGCTCGATCACCACGCCGAAATCGACCTCGCCGCCGCGCACGCTGTCGAGTGCGTCCTGTTGAACGCGGTCGAGCAGCACGAGCTCGATATCGGGCTCCTGCGCGGCGCAGGCGGCGATGCAGGTCGGCATCAGATTGGCGGACAGCGTCGGGCTGCTCGCGACGCGAACCTTGCCGCGCCGCGCGCTGGCCAGACCTTGCACGTCGAGCAGGGTCTGGTCGAGCTCGTCCAGAACACGTGGCAAGCGCGCCGCCAGCGACTGGCCGGCCTCGGTCAGTACGACCTCGCGCGTCGTGCGGTCGAGCAGCTTCAGTCCGAGCTGCGATTCGAGTTCGAGGATCGAGCGGCTCACCGCAGGCTGCGTCAGCCCGACGGCCTGACCGGCGCGGCTGAAGTTGCGTTCCTGCGCGGCGGCGAGAAAGACACGAAGCTGACGAAGACTGATATTCATGCAGTGAAATCATAAATTGATCAGATAAATCCATTTCTCTTTTATCGCGGCTTTCGGTCCAATCGCAGCATGGTCCGTTCACGCTTCCTCCCCGACAACTTCACCCTCGCGCTGGTCACGACCGTCGCGCTCGCCACCGTCTTGCCCGCATCGGGCCAGACGGCGGTCTACTTCGGCTGGCTCACCACCTTCGCCATCGGCCTGCTGTTCTTCATGCACGGCGCCAAGCTGTCGAGCGAAGCCGTGCTGGCCGGCGTGGGGCACTGGCGGCTGCATCTGCTGGTGTTTTCTTGCACTTTCCTGATGTTCCCGGTGCTCGGGCTGATCCTGAAGCCGATTCTTTCGCCGCTGGTGACGCCGGCGCTCTACACCGGCGTGTTGTACCTCTGCGTGCTGCCTGCAACGGTGCAGTCGGCCATCGCATTTACGTCGCTGGCGCGCGGCAACATTCCGGCGGCGATCTGCAGCGCATCGGCTTCGACATTGCTGGGGGTGTTCGTGACGCCGTTGCTGGTCGGCGTGCTGCTGTCGACCGGCGGCTCTTCCTCGTCGTCGCTCAGCGCCATCGGCCAGATCCTGCTGCAGCTGATGGCGCCTTTCGTCGTCGGCCACCTGATGCGCCCGCTGATCGGCAAATGGGTCAAGCGCCATGCCAAGTCGCTGACGCTGGTCGATCGCAGCTCGGTGCTGCTGGTGGTCTACACCGCCTTCAGCGCCGCCGTGATCGAGGGTTTGTGGAAGCAGGTGCCGCTGACGGCGCTCGCGGGGCTCTTCGGCGTGCTGGCAATCCTGCTCGCGCTGGCCCTGACGATCACGACCTTCGCCGCGCGCAAGCTGGGTTTCAACAAGGAAGACGAGATCACGATCGTGTTCTGCGGCTCGAAGAAGAGCCTGGCGAGCGGCATTCCGATGGCGCACGTGCTGTTCGCCGCGCCTGCCGTCGGCGCCATCGTGCTGCCGCTGATGCTCTTCCATCAAATGCAGCTGATGGTGTGCGCCGTGCTAGCGCAGCGCTATGCGCGCCGGCCACTGCTGGTGGAGGAAGAGAAGGCGCCGGTGGTGGCTGCCGCCAAAGCGTCCAAGGCGGCTTGAGCGCTCAGCGCTCGTTCAGCGAAGCCAGCCGCGACTCGCGCAGCCGGCTCGGGGCCAGCGCGCCGGCCGAATCCAGGATCGGGTAGGCGATCGAGCAGATGTGCGAATTGATGCGTTTCAGGTCGCTGATCAGGTCGATGTGCAGCGAACTGGTTTCCATGCTGGTGGCTGTGCGGTCCATCAAACGGAACAGATGGGTGCTGGCGTAGGCGCGTTCCAGGTCGCGAAAACGCGCTTTTTCTTCGAGCAGCTTCTGCGCATCGCGCACGTTGCCGTTCAGGAACACACTCATCCCGAGCCGCAGATTGGCCACCAGCCGCTCGTGCAGCTCGACGATCTCGGCCATGCCGGCTTCCGAGAAGTTGCGCTGCGGCTTGATCTTCTTGTCCTCGATGTCGATGATCACGCGCTCGATGATGTCGCCGACCTGCTCCATGTTGATGGTGAAGCTGATGATGTCGGTCCAGCGCTTGCTCTCTTCCTCGCCGAGCGCCTCGCGCGAGATCTTCGTCAGGTAGTACTTGATGTCCGAATAGAGCCGGTCGACCGTGTCGTCGAGCTTGCGCAGTTCTTCGGCCAGCCGCAGGTCGTTGTTGCGAATCACGTTCAGCATGCCGATCAGCATGGTTTCGACGACGTCGGCCTGGTGCAGCGCCTCGCGCGCGGCGTTGGAGATGGCGAGCGTCGGCGTCGACAGCGCGGACGGGTCGAGGTGCTGCGGACGCGAGGTCGACGCAGGCTTCCGCGGTATCGGCAGCATCTTCTTCACCAGCGTCGCGACCCAGCCGGTCAGGCCGATGAAACCGATGCTCACGACCACGTTGAACGCCAGGTGATAGAGCACGACGAGCTGCGTGGCGTCCGACACATAAGGCCGGATCTGCGCCAGATAGAAGCCGATGAACGGTGCCGCGACCGTCACGCCCAGCAGCTTGAACAGCAGATTGCCGACCGTGACCTGCCGCACCGAAATCTCGGACTTCGCCGTCGTCAGCACCGCCAGCACGCCGCTGCCGAGATTCGCGCCCAGCACCAGGCCCAGCGCGACATCCAGCGGCACGACAGCCGAAGTCGCCATCGCAGCCACCAGCAGCACGACCGCGAGGCTCGAATACGCGACCACCGCCAGCACCGCGCCGATGGTGATCTCCAGCAGCACGTCGCTGCTGATCGACGCCAGCACTGCGCGCATCGCCTCGGATTCGAACAGCGGCCCGGTCGCCTCGACCACCAGCCGCAGCGCCAGCAGCATCAGTCCGAGGCCGATGAGCACGCGGCCCACGCGTCCGGCACCGCTTTCGGGGCGGGTGACCGACAGCACCACGCCCACGAAGATGAAGAGCGGCGACAGCCATGAAAGATCGGTGGAGAACAACACCGACATCAGCGCCGTGCCGACGTCGGCGCCGCGCATGACGGCCAGCGCCGCTGGCAACGTGATGAGTCCCTGGCCGACGAAAGACGAGGTCATCAGCGAGGTCGCGGTGCTCGACTGCACCAGCGCCGTGACGCCGATACCCGACAGCGCGGCCGTGAACCGGTTGCGCATGCTGCGTGCGAGCAGCGTTCGAAGATTGCCGCCGAACGCGCGCAGAACGCCGGTTCGGACCAGGTGGGTGCCCCAGACGAGGAGGGCAACTGCTGCCAGCAGGTTCAGCAGATGTTTCATGGGCGAGGCGCGGCTTTCAAGTCTTCTCTTCTTCTTGTGTCAATCGATTAACGCTCCATTTTCATGGAAAGGATACGGTCCTTCGAAATTTCCCGACGGCGCCAGGTGCGTGACCAGCCGCTCGCCGTCCCATGCATGCACGCGAAAACCGGGTGGTTCCAGCATCCAGGCGGACGGCGCGTCGGGCCGCAGGTCGAGCGCTACCTGGTGTCCGGGCGCGGGCGAGGTCGAGGCGATGGTGCCGCCGAAGCGCACGTCGATGGCGCGATGGATGTGTCCGCAGATGATGCGCTCGATGTTCGGATGGCGCGCAACCAGCGCTTCGAGTTCGGGTCCGCCTTCTCGCAGGCCGATGGCGTCCATGTGGCCGATCAGCGTGCGGAACGGCGGATGGTGCATCGCGACGACGACCGGCTCCTCTCCGGTGGTTTCGAGTTGCGCTTCCAGCCATCCGAGCCGTTCGGCGCACAGCGTGCCGTGGCTCTGACCCGGCACGACGGTGTCGAGCGTCAGCAGCCGGATCGCGCCGATCTTGACGCTGTACTGCACGAAACCTTCGCTTCCAAGGTAGCCGTGTCCGGGAAAGCTGCGCCGCATTTCGTGCCGGTCGTCGTGGTTGCCCGGCATCAGGTAGACGGGCATCTTGAGCGGCGCCAGCAGTTCGGCCAGATGCGCGTACTCGGCGGCGCGGCCGAAATCGCTCAGGTCGCCGGTGATGACCACCGCATCGGGTTGCTGACGCAGGCGCAGCACGCTGGCAACCGCGCGTTGCAGGTAGGGCGCGGTGTCGATGCGGCCGTAGGCGAGGCGGCCCGGTTCGCGGATATGCGGGTCGGTGAGCTGGACGAGGAAATTCGGTGTCATGGGACGAGTTCCTCCTGTGAGGTCATGAGGCGGTCGGGATGCATGCGGATGCCGACATCGTCGCCGGCCTGGAAAGGCGTGTCGCGCGCGACATCGGCCAGCAGCGCCGGCTGATCGGCGACGTCGAGGCGCAACTGGACGCGGTCGCCGAGGAATGTGCGTTGGCGGACCTGCGCCGATCCCCAACCCGACCATCCGGATTGGTCGAAATCAACGGCGTCGGGTGACGCGATCTGGACGTCTTCGGGCCGCAGGAGCAGGGTGGCATGGTTCATCCAGGCCGCAGGACACGCAATCACCGTGCCGCCGAACGCGATGGTGCCGTCGGCGATGGCCTGCCGCGAGCGTTCGATGCGGTTCACCCGGCCCAGGAACTCGGCGACGAAAGGATGGCTCGGCGACCGGTAGAGGTCTTCGCCGCGGCCGATCTGCACGATCCGCCCGGCGCGCATCACGGCCAGCCGGTCGGCGATGGCCATCGCTTCCTGCTGGTCGTGCGTGACGTGGATGGCGGTGATGTGCAGGCGCCGCAGCAGTTCGGCGAGCTCGTCGCGCAGCGATTCCTTGAGCTTGGCATCGAGCGCGGCCAGCGGCTCGTCGAGCAGCAGCACGCGCGGCCGCACGGCCACCGCGCGCGCGAGCGCCACGCGCTGCCGCAGGCCGCCGGACAACTCGCTCGGGCGCTTGTTCTCGAGGCCGTTGAGACGCACCAGATCGACCAGTTCGCCAACGGTGCGTTGTTCGTCGGCTTTCGAGGCGCCGCGGATGCGCAGCCCGTAGCCGATGTTCGCGGCCACGCTCATCTGCGGAAACAGCGCGTAGCTCTGGAACACCATGCCGACGCCGCGCTGCTCGACCGGCTTCTGCGTGACGTCCTGATCGCCGAAGCGGATGCAGCCGCCGTCGTCGAGCGTTTCCAGCCCGGCGATCAGCCGCAGCAGCGTCGTCTTGCCGCAACCCGACGGGCCGAGCAGCGCCAGCACTTCGCCGGGTTCGACGTGCAGCGACGTCGGCTGCAGGCCGACCGTGCCGTCGGCGTAAGTTTTGGAGACGTTGTCGATGTGGACAGGAATGCGTTCAAGTTCCATGGCGTTTCTGCAGCAGATGGGCCAGGGACTGCAAGCCCCACAGCACCGGGAGGATGACGATGAAGAAGACCAGCGTGTAGGCCGAACCGACCTCCAGCCGCATCGAGGCGTAGCTGTCGGCCAGGCCGACCGGGAGCGTGCGCGTGAGCGGCGTGTGCAGCATCCAGGTCAGGTTGAATTCGCCGACCGACAGCGTGAAGACCATCAGGCTGCCGGCCACGATGGCCGGGAACACCGCAGGCACCAGGATGCCCATGAAGCGCTGGCGGAAGGTTGCGCCCAGCGTGCGCGCCGCTTCTTCGAGCGCGACCAGATCGTGGCGCTGGAAGGCCGACGCCACGGTGCGCACCATGAACGGCAGCGTGAAGACAATGTGCCCGACCAGGATGAACGCGAAGCTCTGGCGGAAGGCGCTGATCTGGCCGTACGCAAGGATCAGCGCGAGCGCCGTGGCCAGCCCCGGCACCGCGACCGGCAGCGTCAGCAGTTCCTCGAAGATGCGCGCCGCCCGCGACTTGCTGCGCGCGATGGCGTAAGCGCACGGCACGCCGAGCACGATGGTCGCGGCGACGCAGGCCACGGCCAGCACCAGCGACCAGCCGACCGTCCCGCCGTAGACCTCCCAGACTTCGCCGAGCCAGCGCAGCGTCAGTCCGCTCTTGAGCCCGGTGCTGTAGTTGTTGACCAGCCCTGCCATCACCGACAGCAGCATCGGCGCGATCATGAAGAAGCTGACGATGACCGTCACCGCGAGCAGCACGGGCGCCTTGGGTTGCGTGTCGGTTCTCATGGCTTGAAGTGGCGCGCCACGAAAAGCACCAGCCAGGTCACGACGCCGAGCGAGATCGACAGCGATGCAGCCAACGCGAAGTTGGCGTAGTTGGTGAACTCGTTGTAGATGGTGATCGGTATCACCTCGAATTTGCTCGCCAGCGTGAACGCGGTGCCGAAAGCGCCCATCGAGGTCGCGAACAGGATCGCGCCGCAGGCCAGCGTGGTCGGCGCCAGCTCCGGCAGCCAGACGTCGCGTGCGACCCGCAGGCGCGAGGCGCCGAGCGAGCGGGCGGCTTCTTCCAGCTGCAGGTTCATCGATTCGGCCGCTGCAGCGTAGGTCGCGATGGCGCGCGGCAGCGAGAAATAGAGGTACGCCAGGAACAGCCCGAGCAGGCCGTAGGCGAAGGTGATCCGGTTGCCGGTGAGCGCGTCCGAAATGTCGGCCACCAGCCCCTGCCGGCCGCCGAGCAGGATCACGAAGAAGCCGACGATCACGCCGGGGAAAGAGAGCGGCAAGGTCAGCAGCGACAGCAGCATGCGCTTGCCGCGGAATTCGCGCCGCGCCAGATAGATGCCGACCGCGCTGCCGAGCACCAGCGTCGCCAGCGTCACGACCAGTGACAGCGCCACCGTCTGCAACATGCTCGACAGGTAGCGGCTGTCGGTCAGCACGGCGAAGTAGGTCTGCCAGCCTTTTTCCGCCGGCAATGCGAGCAGGCGCATCACCGGAAGCAGCCAGAACAGCAGGAAGAAAGCGCCGGCCGGGGCTGCGCAGCCCAGGAGCAGCCAGCGCTGGCGTGATTTCAACGCACGTCCTTCAGGTAGCTGTCGGAAAAGGCGCGCTGCGCGGCGGCCATGCGGGCGTAGTCGACCGTTTTGGCGCGCTTGTATTCGGCGGCCGGCAGGAATTGCGCCTCGACATCTTTCGGCATCGCACCGGCACGCACCGGGCGCAGGTAGGCCTTGGCCCAGATCGCCTGGCCTTCGTCGGACAGCACGAAGTCGAGCGCCTTCTTGCCGTCGGCCGCATGCGGCGCATTGGCGACCAGGCTCATCACGTAGGGCACGACGACCGTGCCCTCGGTCGGGATCACGAACGCGACGTTGGCCTTGTCCTTGTACTTGGCGCGGTAGGCGTTGAAGTCGTAGTCGAGCAGGATCGCGATCTCGCCCGACAGCACGCGCGCGTAGGAGGTCTGCTTCGGCACGATGGGTTCGTTCTTCTGCAGCGCCTTGAAGTAGTCGATGGCCGGGCCGAAGTTGTCGAGCGTGCCGCCGCGCGCCTCGTTGATCGCCACCGCGCCGACGTAGCCTACGAAGGCCGATGCCGGATCGAGATAGCCAATCAAACCTTTGTATTCGGGCTTGAGCAGGTCGGCCCACGATTTCGGTACCGGCTTGCCCTTGAGCGCGTCGACGTTGACCATGAAGCCGAGCGTGCCCGAATGAATGGTGAACCAGTGCCCGGCCGGGTCCTTGAGGCCATCGGCGATGTCGTTCCAGTTGGCCGGCTTGTAGGGCGCGACGACGCCGTCTTTCTGCGCCTGGATCGCGAAGGTCACGCCCAGGTAGGTCATGTCGGCGACCGGGCTGACCTTCTCTGCGACGAGTTGGGCCAGCGACTGGCCGGAGTTCTTGTTGTCGGGCGGCACGGTGACGCCGGTCTTCGCCTTGATGGCGCGCAACTGCGTGCCCCAGTCGGCCCATTCGGTCGGGCAGTTGTAGCAAATGGCGGTTTGCGCCATGGCGCCGGCGGCGCCGAGACCGGTCGCGGCCACGGCGGCCAGCAGGCCGATGCGGGCGACGCGTTTCAGGATGGAAGGCATGGTGGGTTTACTCCTCGGATGGAT
>JAQGMX010000123.1 GCA_028292145.1 Variovorax sp. | reverse complement strand
GCAGCACTTCGCGCTTGGCCAGGTGGTCGTACATGAACAGGCCGATGCGGATCATCCAGGCCGGCCGCGTCGACGGATCGTGCGGCATCACGAAGCGCAACGGCCACATGATGTGCGGCGCGCTCTTCAGCAGCACTTCGCGCTCCTGCAACGCCTTGCGCACCAGCGCGAACTCGTAGTACTCCAGGTAGCGCAGGCCGCCGTGGATCAGCTTGGTCGAGGAAGAGGACGTGTGCGAGGCCAGGTCGTCCTTCTCGCAGAGCATCACGCGCCAGCCGCGGCCGGCGAGGTCACGTGCAATGCCGCAACCATTGATGCCGCCGCCGATGATGAGCACATCGCAGTCGGCAGGGTTGTTGGCAGCAGTGGGATCGACGGTCACGTTGCTAGCTTCGTTGTTTTCGTATTGGTTCATTCTGTTTCCTTAATGCGCGATTTTCCTCATTGTTTACCCTAACGTCGATTCGTTTTTTTTCGTTCTAAAGTACATCGCCTTGCGTTTCAAAGCCCATGTGAACTCCAATCCCCGCCAGATCAGCCTCCTCGACACCGTTCGCACACGCGGTTCGGTCACCGTCGAGCAGCTCGCCGACATGCTCGGCGTGACGCTGCAGACCGTGCGTCGGGACGTGCAGCGGCTGGCCGACGAAGGCCTGCTGACCCGCTTCCACGGCGGCGTGCGAATGCCGAGGTCCACCACCGAGAACATCGCCTACCAGCAGCGCGCGTCGCTGAATGCGGAAGGCAAGGCGCGCATCGCACGCGCCGTAGCCAGACGTGTGCCGAACGACTGCTCGCTGATCCTCAACATCGGCACCACGACGGAAGCCATCGCCCAGCAGCTGATGCGCCACACCGGGCTGCGCGTGATCACAAACAATCTGAACGTCGCGACCATCCTGAGCGGCAACACGGCTTGCGAAGTGATCGTCGCGGGCGGTTCGGTGCGCGCGCGCGACCGGGCCGTGGTGGGCGAGGCGACGATCGATTTCATCCGCCAGTTCAAGGTCGACATCGCGCTGATCGGCGTGTCGAGCATCGAGTCCGACGGCTCGCTGCGCGACTTCGACCTGCGCGAAGTGAAGGTGGCGCAAACGATCATTGCGCAGGCCGGCGAGGTCTGGCTCGCCGCCGATTCGAGCAAATTCAACCGGCCCGCGATGATTCAGCTGGGAACGCTGTCGCAGATCGACAGGTTGTTCACCGACGCGGCGCCACCCGCGCCGTTTCCGGATTTGCTGAAAAGCGCGCAGGTCCAGCTCGAAATCGCCCGCGAACCGTGACGAACTTCTCGACGGACAGCCCCCATCACACGGATCGCTCATGACCCAATATCTGCTCGCCCTCGACCAGGGCACCTCCAGCTCGCGCAGCATCGTGTTCGACCATGACGGCCGCATCGTCGCGGTCACGCAGCGCGAGCTGCCGCAGATCTATCCCCAGCCCGGCTGGGTCGAGCACGACCCGATGACGATCTGGCGCGACCAGCTCGCCACGGCTCGCGAAGTGCTGGTCGAGGCGAAGCTGAAGCCGTCCGACATCCACGCCATCGGCATCACCAACCAACGCGAAACCACTCTGCTCTGGAACCGCAAGACCGGCCAGCCGGTGTATCACGCCATCGTCTGGCAGGACCGACGCGCCGAACCGATCTGTGCCCGCCTGCGCGAAGACGGCCTCACCGACACCATCCGCAACAAGACCGGCCTAGTGATCGACGCCTACTTTTCCGGCACCAAGCTGCGCTGGCTCCTGGACAACGTGCCCGAAGCCCGCGCGCAAGCCGAGCGCGGGGAAATGGCTTTCGGAACCGTCGACAGCTGGCTCATCTGGCAACTGACCGGCGGCAAGGTCCACGTCACCGACGTGACCAACGCATCGCGCACGATGCTCTTCAACGTGCACGAGAACCGGTGGGATGCGGAGCTGCTGAAAGCGCTCGATATTCCGGCTTCACTCATGCCCGACGTCAAGCCGTCGAGCGCGCATTTCGCCGACACCGACGCCGAACTGCTCGGCTGTTCGCTACCGATCGGCGGCGTCGCCGGCGACCAGCAGAGCGCCCTCTTCGGCCAGGCCTGCTTCAAGGCCGGGATGGCCAAGAACACCTATGGCACCGGCTGCTTCCTGCTGATGCACACCGGCGGCGAGTTCCAGCCGTCGCGCAACGGCCTGTTGGTCACCAGCGCCGCCCAGACCCGGCCCGCAGAACCGCAATACGCGATGGAAGGCAGCGTCTTCGTGGGCGGCGCGGTCGTGCAGTGGCTGCGCGACGGGCTGCAGGCCATCAAGGGCAGCGCCGAAGTGCAAGGCCTCGCCGAGAGCGTGCCCGACGCTGGCGGCGTGATGATGGTCCCGGCTTTCACCGGCCTCGGCGCGCCTTACTGGAACGCCGAAGCGCGCGGCACGATCACGGGCCTGACGCGCGGAACGACAGTCGCCCACATCGCGCGCGCCGCGTTGGAAAGCATCGCGTACCAGAGCGCCGCGTTGCTGCAGGCGATGAGCCGCGACGCCGTCGCCGCAGGTGGCGCGCCGGTCGCGGAACTGCGCGTGGACGGTGGCGCCTGCGTGAACGATCTGCTGATGCAGTTCCAGGCAGACCTGCTGGGCATTCCGGTGCTGCGGCCGGAGGTGACGGAAACGACCGCCTTGGGTGCCGCCTGCCTCGCCGGGCTGTCGACCGGCTACTTCAAGGATCTGGAGCAGCTGTCGACGTTGTGGCGCGTCGAGCGCCGATTCATCCCGACAATGGGTCGAGCACAGGCGGAGGAAGCGATGGCGCGGTGGGAGCGGGCCGTGCGGCAAGCGACAACGGTTTGAAGTCGCGCGGGTCGGAGGTCAACGCGGCATGTGTGATGCATTGCAATAATGCGATCGCTCCCACCTGCGCCTCCGTCCCATGAACAGTCACCGCCCACCGACGAACAACTTTGACGCTATCCGCTTTGCTGCCGCGTCCGCCGTGATCGTCAGCCACCATTTCGCGCTGTCCGGACGGCCCGAGCTCCATTTTTTCAAATTTCATTCCCTGGGCGGTTTGGGCGTGCTGATCTTCTTTTCGATCAGCGGCTTCCTCATCGCCCAGAGCTGGGACCATGATCCCCACCTGGGAAGATTTGCCGCCCGCCGCTTCCTTCGCATATGGCCCGCTTTGTTCTGCACGCTGCTATTGAGTGCGTTCGTTCTGGGGCCAATAGTCACCACCTTGCCGCTTCGGGCGTACTTCGGCGATTCGCGGATCTGGTCATCTTTCGGAATCTTGTGGCTGAACGTTCAGCCCACTCTCCCGGGCGTCTACCTTGAAAGTCCGTTGCCGGAAATCCCAAATGGCTCTCTCTGGACCATCCCTCACGAAGTCAAGTTCTACATCTATTTCGCGTTGCTCGGCCTCGCAGGTGTACTCAAGCAAAAGCGCTTGCTGGCGCTACTCGTGGCAGTCCTGATCGTGTACGTCTACGCGATTCACGACACCGAACGAGTCCTTCAGGAAGGGGGTAAGCGCCTCTACAAATGGGAATTTGCTACGTTCTTCTTCGTGGGCGTCCTGATGCACTATTTCAGAGAAGCATGGGAGCCACGCGCTCGCCGGTCGCTCATCGCCATCGGACTGATCGTGGCTGCCGCATTCAGTTATTGGCTCGGCCGTCCGCTTGTCGCATGTTGGTTGCTGCTGCCTTTCTTCACCATTGCCGCCGGACTTATGAGCTTTCCGTTCGTCAGGCGGTTCGGGCGATTCGGCGATCTTTCGTACGGCATCTACATCTACAGCTTTCCGGTGCAACAAACTGTGCTGTGGTCGCTGCCGAAGATGCCGTTCGCGTACAGCATGGCATTGACGATCGCTGTCACCTTTGCCCTTGCGGCAGCTTCGTGGCATATCGTCGAAAAACGAGCCCTGACTTTCAAGCCCTCATCGAAGCGATATACCGGGGCCGAAAGCGATTCGATATTAAAAACTACGCCTGCGCCCAAAGCCGTATGAGACGTGCTGACGTTGCACGTCGTGGATGCAATTTCGGCGGCGCTCAGTTCGCAGTCGGCACCAAGAAATCCTGGCTGATCCGCCCGCCGATCTCATTCACCCTGTCGAGGAACTGCGTCAGATACGCATGCAGCCCGGTCGCCAGGATCTCGTCGACGCGTGCGTACTGCAGGTCGGCCAACAGCTTGCCGGCACGGCGCTGCGTCTCAGCGCTCTGGTCGTTCTGCACCTTGGCAAGGTTGCTCACGACTTCGTGCAGGCTGTGATGCAGCGAGCGCGGCATGTCGGCACGCAGAATCAGCAGTTCGGCCACGCGCTCCGGCTTGATGACGTCCCGATACACCTTGCGATAGGTCTCGAAGGCCGAGACGCTGCGCAGGATCGCGCTCCAGTGATAAAAGTCGTATTCCTGGTCTTCCTCGGTCGCGGTGCCGAAGAACTCGCTGTTGAGCGCATGGAACTTGACGTCGACCAGGCGCGCCGTGTTGTCGGCACGTTCCAGGAAGGTGCCCAGGCGGGCGAAGTAGAAGGCCTCGTCCTGCAGCATGGTGCCGAGCGTCACGCCTCGCGACAGGTGCGAACGGAACTTCACCCATTCGAAGAACTGGGCCGGCTCACGTTCGAATTCACCGGCGCGCAGCATGCGGTTCACATCGAGCCAGGTGGCGTTCTGCGTTTCCCAGGCTTCGGTGGTGAGCGCACCGCGCACGGCTCGCGCGTTTTCGCGGGCGGCTTTCAGGCAGGAGACGATCGACGACGGGTTTTCCTCGTCCTTGACCATGAACTCCATCACGTCGTTGGGCGTGATCTGCTCGTATTTCTTGTCGTAGGCCGGCAGCAGTTCGCTGATGGACAGCAAGCCCTGCCAGCCGAACTTGGCGACTTCGGCAGACTGCGGCAGCAGCGAGGTCTGGTAGTTGACATCGAGCATGCGGGCCGTGTTTTCGGCCCGCTCGGTGTAGCGCGACATCCAGTAGAGGTGATCGGCGGTGCGTGACAGCATCTGGGCTTCTCCGTTTTCTTTGCTTTGCTGTTCTTCTTCAGGCGGCCGATGGCGTCTGTGTCTGTGTCTGCGATGGCTCCTGAACCGGCACCTTACGCGCGGTGCGTTCGGTTTCCAGGATCCAGGTGTCTTTCGTTCCGCCGCCCTGCGACGAATTCACGACCAGCGAACCTTCCTTGAGCGCGACGCGCGTCAGGCCGCCCGGCACCATCTGCACTTCCTTGGCCGACAGCACGAAGGGCCGCAAGTCGATGTGACGCGGCGCAACGCCGGCGTCGACGAAGGTCGGCGAGGTGGAGAGGCTCAGCGTCGGCTGGGCGATGTAGCCGTCAGGTTTCGCCATCACAGCCTTCTTGAAATCGTCGATCTCGGCCTGCGTCGCGGCCGGGCCGATCAGCATGCCGTAGCCGCCGGCGCCGTGCACTTCCTTGACGACCAGATCCTTCATGTTGTCGAGCGTGTACTGCAGGTCGTCCTTGTTGCGGCACATGTAGGTCGGCACGTTCTTCAGGATCGGCTTCTCGCCGAGGTAGAACTCGATCATCTTCGGCACGTACGGGTAGATCGACTTGTCGTCCGCGACACCGGTGCCGACTGCGTTCGAGATGGCGACATTGCCGGCGCGGTAGGCGCGCATCAGGCCGGCGCAACCGAGCGTTGAATCGGGCTTGAAGACTTCGGGATCGAGGAAGTCGTCGTCGACGCGGCGATAGATCACGTCGACGCGCTTCGGACCGCGCGTGGTGCGCATGTAGACGAAGTCGTCTTTCACGAACAGGTCCTGCCCCTCGACCAGCTCGATGCCCATCTGCTGCGCCAGGAAGGCGTGCTCGAAATAGGCGCTGTTGTACATGCCGGGCGTGAGCACGACCACGGTCGGCTCGGCGGTGGCGGGCGGCGCGCTGGCACGCAGCGTCTCGAGCAGCAGGTCGGGGTAATGGGCGACGGGCGCGATGCGGTTCTGGCTGAACAGATCGGGGAAAAGCCGCATCATCATCTTGCGGTTTTCGAGCATGTAGCTCACGCCGCTGGGCACGCGGAGGTTGTCCTCCAGCACGTAATACTCGCCATTGCCGTCGGCGTCGGGTGCGCGGACGATGTCGATGCCGGAGATGTTCGAATAGATGTTGTTGGGCACCGTGACGCCCATCATCTCGGGCCGGAACTGCGCGTTGTCGCGGATCTGCTCGATCGGCACGATGCCGGCCTTGACGATGTCCTGGTCGTGATAGACGTCGTAGATGAAGCGGTTGAGCGCCGTGACGCGCTGCACCAGGCCCTTTTCCATGCTTTCCCACTCGTGCGCGGGAATGATGCGCGGCAGCAGGTCGAACGGAATCAGGCGTTCGGTGCCGGAGCCGTCCTCGTCCTTGGCGCCATAAACCGCAAAAGTGATGCCGACACGGCGAAAAATCATCTCCGCCTCTTCGCGGCGGGAACGCATCACTTCGCCGGTCTGTCGCGCCAACCATTGGTCGTAGCGCTTGTAGTGGCCACGGATTGCAGCGCCTGCGTAGGGCAGCTGCTCGTACATCTCATCGAATTTGTGCATGTAACCACTAATCTCCTTGCACATAGCTTAGCAAGTTCAAGGCCAATTCCGGGCCTGGCCGTGAACTTTGCGCGTCAGGTGCGCCGGTCAGGCCGAGCGCTCGATCAGGGCGTCCAGCACGACCGCGCCTTCGCCGCGCGCAGCCACCAGCACCGGGTTGACGTCGATCGATGCGATGGCGCCGTCGGCCGCCACGATCAGCCGTCCGACCGACAGCACCACCTCGGCGAGCGCATCAATGTCCAGCGGCGGATCGCCGCGGACGCCTTCGAGCAGCGGCGCAATGCGCAAGCCGCGCAACGCATCCGTCACATCCGAGGCGGCGAACGGCGGCAAAAGCACCGCGACATCCTGCAAAGCCTCGACGTACTTCCCGCCGTCGCCCACGACCACCACCGGCCCGAAGACCGGATCGATCCGCGCGCCGACCATGAATTCATGCTGTCCGCGCCGCATCGCCGCGACGATCACGCCTTCCTGCGCAGCGCCGAGCTCGGCCAGCTTGGCCCACTGCCGCTCGAAAAGCGCCTCCGCCTCAGCAATGTTAGCGACGTTCAGCGCCACCAGACCGTGCTCGGACTTGTGCGGCACGTCGCCCGAGCACGCCTTCACCACCGCCGGCGCGCCGACCGCCGTCAGCGCCGCGCCCGCCTCTTTCGCCGTCCGGCAAAGCCGGTGCGCGACGACCGGTACGCCGGCTTCGGCCAATACGGCAAGGCTTTCCGCCTCGTTCAGGAAGCGCCCGTTGGCCGCCGGAAGCGCGCACGCGGGCTCTGTCGTCCACGACACGATCTTCCTGCGCATCAGCGCGGTGTGCGAAACCAGCTGCGCCAGCGTTCCAAGCGCATCGTTTTCGTTGACGTAGGTCGGTATGCCCTGCGCCTTGAACGGCGCCGCGACCGATTCCTGCCAGGCCGCGACGACGACCGGCTTGCCGGTGTCGCGCTCGAAGGCGGCCGTGTCGCGCGCGAAAGACTCGACGTCGTAGCCGGCGCCCGCCACCGGTATGTTGATGAAGAACATGTCGGCGGCCGGGTCCTGCGCCAGCGCCGGCAGCACGTCGCCGAACAGGCCGCTGTTCGACAGCAGCGCCGCGGTGATGTCGATCGG
>JAQGMX010000105.1 GCA_028292145.1 Variovorax sp. | reverse complement strand
GCATGCTGCAGCATGGTCTCGACCCGTACTGCGCCGACGTCAGGCTGTTGTCGGCCGTGAGCGGCGTCACGCACGCGGCGCGCACGTTGTCGCGCGGCAAGCCGGGCGATGTGCTGGTGGCGATCGGATTTCCGCGCTACCTGACCGACACCGTCACGCTCGCTGCCGCGGCGCGCGCGCACGGCGTCCGCGTGCTGGTGCTGACCGATCGGCCCAGCTCGCCGCTCGCGCCGCTGGCCGACGTGGCGCTCTATGCACAAACCGAAACCCGCTACCGCCCGAACTGCGAAACCGCCGCGCTGGCCGTGATCGAGGCGCTGACCAGCGCTGTCGCGTTGCGCACGCCGGGCGCGTTCCAGCTTGCCGGCAAGGTCGTCGAATCCGTCATGCCGTGGCTGCACGGCAATCCCCACCGCGGCGCACGCATCGCGTCCCGCAAGACACTCGCATCGCCATGAAGACCACGCCCGTCATCGCCATCCACGGAGGCGCCGGCACGATCGCCTCGGTCGCTTCCGATTCTTCCGCAGCGCAGCCGTACCGCGATGCGCTGCACGCCGTCGTGTCCGCCGCGCAGGCCGCGTTGCTGCGCGGTGCGAGCGCGCTCGACGCCGTCTGCATGGCGGTCGAACTGCTCGAAGACTGTCCGCTGTTCAACGCCGGCCACGGCGCTGTTTTCACCCACGACGAGACGCACGAGCTCGACGCAGCCGTGATGAACGGCGCCGATCTGCGTGCCGGCGCGGTGGCCGGTGTGAGCCGCATCCGCCGTCCGGTGCGTGCGGCGCGCGCTGTGATGGCCGACGGCACGCATGTGCTGCTCGGCGGCGTCGGCGCAGATAACTTCGCGCGCGAACACGGGCTGGAGATGGTCGATCCGTCGTACTTCTCCACCGAAGCGCGCAGGCAGCAACTGAAGCTGGCGCGTGTCGCCGACCGCGTGGCGCTCGACCACGACGGCGCGCCGCTGGTCGAAGGCAGCAAGTTCGGCACCGTCGGCGCGGTCGCGCTCGACATGCACGGCCACCTCGCCGCCGCAACATCGACCGGCGGCATGACGAACAAGCGCGTCGGCCGCATCGGCGATTCGCCGCTGATCGGCGCCGGCACCTATGCCGACGATCTCACGGCCGCGGTGTCGTGCACCGGTAGCGGCGAGATGTTCATCCGCGCCGTCGCGGCCTACGATGTCTGCGCCCGCATGCGCTATGCCGGCCAGTCGCTCAAGGACGCCTGCGATGCGGTCGTGATGCAGACGCTGCCGGCCATCGACGGGCGCGGCGGGCTGATCGCGGTCGACCGGCTGGGCAACGTCTGCCTGCCGTTCAACACCGAGGGCATGTACCGCGCCCATGCCCGGGGCGCCGAAGCGCCGCAGACCGCCATCCACCGCTGAAGAAAGCGCAACGCCATTCATGTCCGCCGTCCTCAACGCCCCTTCATCCGCCACGCGTTCCGCCGCATCGCCGATCGCGCTGCCGGTGGGCCGCGTGCTGTCCGTCGAGGATCTCAACGTCCGTTTCTCGACCTCCGAGCGCGTGGTCGATGCGGTTCGCAACCTGTCGTTCCACGTCGAGCGCGGCGAAACGCTGGCCATCGTCGGCGAGTCGGGCTCCGGCAAGTCGGTCACGTCGCTGGCGCTCATGCGCCTGGTCGAGTACGGCGGCGGTCGCATCGTCGGCGGTCGCATGCTGTTCCGTCGTCGCAACGACCAGGTGCTCGACCTGGCAAGCGCGCCCGACGCCGCGATGCGCGGCATCCGCGGTGCCGACATCGCGATGATTTTCCAGGAGCCGATGACCTCGCTGAACCCGGTGTTCACAGCCGGCGACCAGATCGCCGAGGCCATCGCCATCCATCAGCACAAGGACCGCAGCGCCGCGCGTGCCGAGGCCCTGCGCATGCTCGAACTGGTGCGCATTCCCGAGGCACGGGGCGTGCTCGACCGCTTCCCGCATCAGCTGTCGGGCGGCATGCGCCAGCGCGTGATGATCGCGATGGCGCTGTCATGCAAGCCGTCGCTGCTGATCGCCGACGAGCCGACGACCGCGCTCGACGTCACGATCCAGGCGCAGATCCTCCAGCTGATTCGCGAGCTGCAGACCGAGATGCAAATGGGCGTGCTGTTCATCACGCACGACATGGGCGTGGTGGCCGAAGTCGCAGACCGCGTGCTGGTGATGTACCGCGGCAACAAGGTCGAGGCCGACAGTGCCGAACGCGTGTTCGCCAATCCGCAGCATCCGTATACGCGGGCGTTGCTGTCGGCCGTGCCGCAGCTCGGCGCGATGCGCGGCACCGATCTGCCGGCCAAGTTCGAGCTGCTGCGTGTCGAAGAGCCCGGTGCCGCGCCGGCGCCCGTCACGGCACCGCACGACACGGTGCGCCACGACCTGCCGCCGATCCTGCGCGTCAAGGATCTGGTGACGCGCTTCGAGCTGCGCAGCGGCTTGCTGAGCCGCGTGACGCGCGTGGTGCATGCGGTGGAAAAGGTGAGCTTCGACCTGCATGCCGGCGAGACGCTGGCGCTGGTCGGCGAATCGGGCTGCGGCAAATCGACGACCGGCCGCTCGCTCTTGCGATTGGTCGAAAGCCAGCGCGGCAGCATCGAGTTCGACGGCCGCAACGTGCTGGAACTGCCGAAGAAGGAAGTGCAGGCGCTGCGCCGCGACATCCAGTTCATCTTCCAGGACCCGTTCGCCTCGCTCGATCCGCGCGTGACGGTCGGCTATTCGATCATGGAGCCGCTGCTGGTGCACGGCATCGCGAGCGGCGAAGAAGCACAGGCGCGCGTGCGCTGGCTGCTGGAGAAGGTCGGGCTGCCGGCCGAGCATGCGCAACGCTATCCGCACGAGTTCTCTGGCGGACAACGCCAGCGCATCGCTATCGCGCGTGCGCTCGCGCTGAACCCGAAGGTCGTGGTGGCGGACGAGTCGGTCTCGGCGCTGGACGTGTCGATCCAGGCGCAGATCGTGAACCTGCTGCTCGACCTGCAGCGCGAGCTCGGCGTCGCCTTCCTCTTCATCTCGCACGACATGGCGGTGGTCGAGCGCGTGAGCCATCGCGTGGCTGTGATGTACCTCGGCCAGATCGTCGAGATCGGCCCGCGGCGCGCCATCTTCGAGAACCCGCAACATGCCTACACCCGACGCCTGATGGCCGCGGTGCCGGTGGCCGACCCGACGCGGCGCAACATCGGCCGCACGCTGCAGAAGGGCGAGATTCCGAGCCCGGTGCATCCGGTCGGCTACGAGCCCGATCCGCCGCCGCTGGTCGAGATCGCGCCAGGGCATTTCGTGGCGCTGCATCCCGTCGCCTGAGATCCTGCATTCAATTTTTCAAAGGAGTCCTTCCATGTTCAACAAACGTCTCTCCCACATCGCCGCCGCGCTGGCGCTGGCCGGCGTGGCGCTGTCCGCCCACGCCGCCAAGGACGTGGTCGTCGCGGTGCAATCCAACTTCACCACCACCGATCCGTACGACGCCAACGACACGTTGTCGCAGGCGGTTGCCAAATCGTTCTATCAAGGCCTCTACGGCTTCGACAAGGACATGAAGATGGTCCCGGTGCTCGCCACCGGCCACACGGTCAGCAAGGATGGTCTGGTCTACACCGTCAAGCTGCGCACCGGCGTCAAGTTCCATGACGGCACCGACTTCAACGCCGAGTCCGTCAAGGCGACTTTCGACCGCGTGACCAACCCGGACAACAAGCTCAAGCGCTACAACCTCTACAAGAACATCGCCAAGACCGAAGCGGTCGATGCGACCACGGTCAGGTTCACGCTGACCGAGCCGTTCTCGCCGTTCATCAACACGCTCGCGCATCCGTCGGGCGTGATCATCTCGCCGGCGGCGCTCGCCAAGTTCGGCAGCAAGGGCATCGCGCAGAACCCGGTCGGCACCGGCCCGTTCAAGTTCGTCGAATGGAAGTCGACCGACTACCTGAAGGTCGCGAAGTTCGACGGCTACTGGCGCAAGGGTTACCCAAAGGTGGACACGATCACGTTCCGCCCGGTGGTCGACAACAACACCCGCGCCGCCATGATGCAGACCAACGAGGCGCACTTCGCGTTTCCGATGCCGCCCGAAGCCGCTGCCACGCTGCGCGCCAAGCCCAGCCTCGAAGTGACGGCCGCGCCGTCGATCATCCAGCGCTACATCTCGTTCAACACGCAGCAGAAGCCGTTCGACAACCCGAAAGTGCGCGAGGCCATCAACTACGCGATCAACAAGGACGCTTTGACCAAGGTCGCGTTCTCCGGCTTCGCGATCCCGGCCGAAGGCGTGCTGCCCAAGGGCGTCGACAACGCAGTGAAGCTCGGCCCGTGGCCCTACGACCCGGCCAAGGCGAAGGCGTTGCTGGCCGAGGCCGGCTATCCGAACGGTTTCGAGAGCACGCTCTGGTCCGCCTACAACTACACGACGGCGCAGAAGGTGATCCAGTTCGTGCAGCAGCAGCTCGCGCAGGTCGGCATCAAGGTGCAGGTCCAGGCGCTCGAGGCCGGACAGCGCGTCGAACGCGTCGAAAGCGCGCAGGACGCCGCCACCGCACCGGTGCGCATGTACTACGTCGGCTGGTCGTCGTCGACCGGTGAAGCCGACTGGGCGCTGCGTCCGCTGCTCGCGTCGGAATCGTTCCCGCCGAAGCTGTTCAACACGGCTTACTACAAGAACGACGAAGTCGACGCTGGCATCAAGAAGGCGCTGGTCACTACCGATCCGGCCGCCAAGGCCAAGATCTACGCCGATGTGCAGCAGCGCATCTGGAAGGACGCGCCCTGGGCCTTCCTCGTGACCGAGCAACTGCTGTCGGTGCGTGCGCGCAACCTGTCGGGCTTCTACGTGATCCCGGACGGCAGCTTCAACTACGACGAAGTAGAACTGAAGTAAATCCGGCGAGCCCTGAGTTCACATGACGCATTACGTTCTCAAGCGACTGCTCGGCCTGCTGCCGACGCTGCTGATCGTGGCGGTGCTGGTTTTCCTGTTCGTGCACATGCTGCCCGGCGACCCCGCGCGGCTGGCTGCGGGCGTGGACGCCGGACCGGAGACGGTGGCGCTGGTGCGTCAGGAGCTCGGTCTCGACAAGCCGTTGCCGCAGCAGTTCCTGAACTTCTTCGGCAATTTGCTTCAAGGCGATTTCGGCACCTCGCTGCGCTCCAAGCGCGCGGTGTCGACCGAGATCGCCGAGCGCTTCATGCCGACGCTGCTGCTTACCCTTACCAGCATGGTTTGGGCGACCTTCTTCGGCATGGTCATCGGCATCGTTTCTGCCGTGTACCGCAACCAGTGGCCCGACCGGCTCGGCATGACGCTGGCCGTCTCTGGCATCTCGTTCCCGGCGTTCGCGCTGGGCATGCTGCTGATGCAGGTTTTCTCGGTGCAGCTGGGCTGGCTGCCGACCGTCGGCGCCGACACCTGGCGCCACTACATCCTGCCGTCGCTCACATTGGGCGCGGCCGTCGCCGCCGTGATGGCGCGCTTCACCCGGGCTTCGTTCATCGAGGTGATCCAGGAAGACTTCGTGCGCACCGCGCGCGCCAAGGGCGTGCCCGAAAAACTCGTGGTGCTCAAGCATTGCCTGCGCAACGCGCTGATCCCGGTCGTCACCATGATGGGCCTGCAGTTCGGCTTTCTTCTCGGCGGCTCGATCGTGGTCGAAGCCGTGTTCAACTGGCCGGGGCTCGGCCGGCTCCTGGTCGACGCGATCGAGATGCGCGACTACCCCATCATCCAGACGCTCGTGCTGCTTTTCTCGCTCGAGTTCATCCTGATCAATCTCGCGGTTGACGTGCTCTATGGCTTCATCAATCCAACCATCCGATACAAGTAGCGCGGTGCGCACGCCGTGGCGCGAGTTCTGGCGCAAGTTCCGGATGCAGCACGTCGGTTTCGCGGCGCTGATCTTCGTCGTGCTGCTGGTGCTGGTCGCGGTGCTGGCGCCGTGGATCGTGCCGTACGACGCGGAGAATTTTTTCGACTACGACCGCATCAACCAGGGGCCGTCGCTGGTGCACTGGTTCGGCGTCGATCCGCTCGGGCGCGACATCTTCAGCCGCATCCTGATGGGCACGCGCATCTCGCTGGCGGCAGGTTTCCTGTCGGTCGTCGTGGGCGCCATCGTCGGCACCGTGTTCGGTCTGCTGGCCGGTTACTACGGCGGCTGGTGGGACCGCATCGTGATGCGGATCTCGGATGTGCTGTTCGCTTTTCCGGGCGTGCTGCTGGCGCTGGGCGTGGTGGCGGTCCTGGGCAACGGGATGATCAACGTGATCATCGCGGTGTCGGTGTTCAGCGTGCCGGCTTTCGCGCGCTTGGTGCGCGGCAACACGCTGGTGCTGAAGAACCTGACATACATCGAAGCCACACAGAGCATCGGCGCGAGCGACCGCACGATCCTGTTGCGCCACATCCTGCCCGGCACCATTTCGGCCATCGTCGTGTATTTCACGATGCGGCTCGGCACGTCGATCATCACGGCCGCCAGCCTGTCCTTCCTCGGCCTCGGCGCGCAGCCGCCGACGCCCGAATGGGGTGCGATGCTCAACGAGGCGCGTGCCGACATGGTCAACGCGCCGCATGTCGCGCTGTTCCCGTCGCTGGCGATCTTCTTCACCGTGCTCGCATTCAATCTGCTGGGCGACGGCCTGCGCGACGCGCTCGATCCGAAGATCGACAGGCTCTAGCGACATGGCCATCCCGGTTCCGCGCATCGGCCGCTTGCCTTCGGGTCCGCGCAATGCGATCACCGACGTGGCCGGCGTCACCGTCGGGCACTGCACGCGCGATGAAGGCGAAGGGAGCGGCGTCCACACCGGCGTGACGGTCGTGCGTCCGCATGGTCGCGATCCGTTCCTGCACCGCGTGCCGGCAGGCTTCGCCGTGCTGAACGGCTTCGGCAAGAGCGTCGGTCTGCTGCAGGTCGAGGAGCTGGGCGTGATCGAAACGCCGATCGCGCTGACCAATACGTTTGCGGTGCCTGCCGTGGCAACCGCGCAGATACGCCAGTGCATCGAAGCGAACCCCGAATGCGGGCGTGCGTTGCCGACCGTCAATCCGCTGGTCTTCGAATGCAACGATGGCTTCCTGAACGACATTCAGCGCATGGCCGTGACCGAGGCCGACTACCTGCGCGCATGGAACTTGGCCGATGTCCACGTGGCGCAGGGCTCGGTCGGTGCGGGGCGGGGCATGTCGTGCTTCGAGCTCAAGGGCGGCATCGGGACGGCCTCGCGCTGCGTGACGACGAAAACCGGCTACCACACCATCGGCGCGCTGGTGCTGGCGAATTTCGGCGTGCTGGCCAATCTCGTCGTGGCCGGCGACGCTGTCGGCGAACGCATTGCGACAACGCCCGAAGCAGAGCCGGCAGCCGGCCCCGAGAAGGGCTCGATCATCATCCTGATCGCCACCGACGCACCGCTCGACGCACGTCAGTTGCGCCGGCTGGCCTTGCGTGCCGGCGCCGGGCTCGCGTGCACCGGCTCCGTCTTCGGTCATGGCAGCGGCGATATTGCGCTCGCGTTCTCGACCGCGTACACGCTGCCCCAGCGCGCCGATGCGCCGATGCCCGCCATTGCATTGCTGCACGACGCGCTGCTCGACGGCCTGTTCCAGGCGACTGCCGACAGCACCGAGCAGGCCATCCTGAATGCGCTGTGGCATGCCGAATCCTTCATCGGACGCGACGGCCATGTGCGCCGGACGCTGGCCGATCTAATCTAGAGAACCTCATGAAAATCCTGATCTCCGTCGACATCGAAGGCGTGGCCGGCGTCTTCCACCCGCAGCAGACGCGCGCCGGCAATCCCGAATACGAGCGCGCCCGCCGCTGGATGACCGACGAGGCCAACGCCGCCATCGCCGGCGCCTTCGACGGCGGCGCGACCGAGGTCTGCGTCAACGATTCGCACGGCGATTTCCGCAACATGCCGGCCGACCTGCTCGACCCGCGCGCCCAGGCCATCCAGGGCAAGCCGCGCTACCTGAGCATGGTTTCCGGCGTCGAACTCGGCATCGACGGCGTCTGCATGGTCGGCTATCACTCGCGCGCGCAGGGCCCGGGCATCCTCGCCCACACGATCAACAGCTTCGCCTTCGCGGCCATCGAGTTCAACGGCGAGCCCCAGAGCGAAGCCGGCATCTATGGCGCGCTGGCGGGCGCCTATGGCGCGCCGGTGGTGATGGCCAGCGGCGACGATCTGTTCATCGCCGAGAACCGGCCGCTGTTCCCGCACGCGACGTTTGTGCAGACCAAGCGGGCGACCGGTCAGAACAGCGGCATCTCGCTGTCGCCGGCACAGTCGTGCGCGGCGATCCGTGCGGGTGTGGTCGAGGCGCTGGGCAACATCGGCAGCGCGCGACCGCTGCAACTGCACATGCCGCTCGCCGTCACCCTGCGCACGCAGACGCCGGCGCAGGCCGACCTGTTCTGCCAATGGCCGACGTTCGAGCGAATCGATCCGGTGGCGCTCTGCTTTACCGCGCAGTCGGTCGAGGACGCCGTGCGGATGCTGAACTGCTGCTCTGCGATGTCGGCGATGCTGCGCTGAACCGAAAGCGCGTCGTCGCCTCGGCTACTCCGCCGTAATTTTTCTGTCCTTCACCACCTTGCCCCACACCACCGATTCGCTCGCGATATAGCGGCCAAGCGCTTCTCGGGTGCCGGGCATCGGCGTCAAGCCGTGTTTCTCCAGCTGCACCTTGACGTCGGGCTCGTTCAGTACTTTCACGATCTCCCGGTTCCAGCCGTCGAGGATCGCGACCGGCGTCTTGCCGGGCGCGACGAACGCATACCAGTTGGTGGCGTTGAAGCCCGGCAGGCCGGATTCGGCCAGCGTGGGTACGTTCGGCAGCGACGGCGCACGGGTCAGCCCGGTGGTGGCGAGTGCGACCACCTTGCCTGCTTCGACATACGGCGCAGCGGTCGAAGGAACGGCGTAATAGGAAGCCACCCGGCCAGCGAGCACGTCGACCATTGCCGGTGCGCCGCCCTTGTACGGCACGTGGACGACCTCCACGCCAGCGCGCTGGTTGAAGAGTTCGCCGGCCAGGTGCGACGCGGAACCGGCGCCGGTCGATGCGAAGTCCAGCGCGCCCGGCTTCTTCTTTGCGAGTGCGATGTACTCGGCCAGCGTCTTCACGCCAAGTTCGGTGCCTACAACCAGCACGTTAGGGAAATTGAGGCCCATGGTGATCGGCGCGAGGTCGCGTACCGGGTCGTAGCTGAGCTTCATGAGGTGCGGCGCGATCGACAGCGGACCGATGGAACCGAGCAGGATCACCGACCCGTCGGCCGGCGCGTTGGCCACGTAGCCGTGCGCGATGTTGCCGCCGGCACCGGCACGGTTGTCGACCACCACCGTCTGGCCGATGTTCTCCGACAAGCGCCGCGCGATGAGCCGCGCCGCGGTGTCGGCACCGCCGCCTGCCGCGAAGCCGACCACCAGCGTGACCGGCTTCTTCGGCGGAAAGTCCTGCGCTGCGGTGGTAGTGGAAAGTGCCGCGCAAACCGCGGCAAGGACAGCTGCGGCAGCCAGCGTGAGCAAGTTCTTCTTCATCGTGTGTCTCCTTCGTTGTTGTTGTCGTTCCATCGCCGCAGGTTGTCCAGGAACAGCGCGGCTACGCGAGCTTCGTTGCCGTCCGAATGACCGGCGCTGTGTGGCGTGGCGATCACGTTGTCGAGCGTCCAGAGTGCCGACTCCGCAGGCAGCGGTTCGTGGGCGAAGACGTCGAGGTAGGCGCCTGCGAGATGTCCGTTGCGCAGCGCATCGGTCAGCGCCGGCTCGTCGACGATTTCGCCGCGCGCCACGTTCACGAGGTGCGCCTGCGGCGGCATCAGGGCAAGCGCATCGGCCGTGATCAGGCCGCGGGTGCGCTCGGTCAGCGGGCAGGCGAGCATCAGCCAGTCGGCACGCGGCAGCAGCTGGCCGATGTCCTCGAAGGCGACGGTGGGCGTCTGCGCATCGACCGGCGCGGCGCTGCTGCGCACCACGGCGATGTGCAGGCCGAGCATGCGCAGCAGCGCGCCCAGGCCCTGGCCTATCGGTCCCCAGCCGACGATGACGGCTGTCTGCCCGGCCAGGTCGCGCGGCAGGCCGCTCTCCATCAGCGAGGTCCAGGTGCGATGGCGTTGCGCCGCCATCAGTCGTGGGAAGTGCCGCGCCAATGCCAGCATGCCGGCCAGCGCGGTCTGCACCACCACGGCGGCGTTGGCGCCCGACGAGGTCGTGAGCGCAACGCCGCGCTCCCGCAGTGCGACGAAGACCGGCCGGTCGGCGCCGGCCGAATGCACATGGACCCAGCGCAGGCCGGGTGCGTTCAGCAACCCGTCGTAGAAGCGCTGTGTGGCCGGCAGCACCCGGTGCTTGGTCGACAGCCCGGTCACGTCGCGCGACACGAATGCGACGTCTGCGTCCTGCCCCGGTTCCACCTTGACGAAAGCGCGACCGCCCATCGCCTCGGCGATGCCGTCGGCGTTCTGCGCCCATGCGGCATCCGACATCAGGATGCGCAGGGGTGCGTCCGCTGCGCGCCCATTCATTCGGCCGTCGCGCCCGAGGCCTGGACGATGAGCTTCCATTTTTCATACTCCTCGCGCGTGAACTTGCCGAACTGCGCAGGCGTGCCGCCGATGGGGTCGGCGCCCTCACGGATCATCTGGGCTTCGAGCGAGGGCAGCGCATCGTTCACCGCGTTGTTGAGCAGCGCGATGACAGGTTGCGGCGTGCCCTTGGGCGCGAAGAAACCGAACCACGAGCCAGCCGCGAAACCCGGAAAGCCTTTCTCTTCGACGGTCGGCACGTCGGGCAACGAACGCGAGCGCTTGACGCTGCTGACCGCGATGGCGCGCAGCTTGCCGGCCTTGATGTGCGAGATCACCGAGGGAATGGTCGCGAACATGAACTGGATGCGCCCTGCCATCAGGTCGGTCAGCGCGTTGGCGCCCTTGTAGGGCACATGTAGCGTGTCGGCGCCGATGCGCTTGCTCAGCATGTAGCTCGACAGATGCGACGACGTGCCGATGCCGGTCGAGCCGTAGTTCAGCACGTTCGGGTTCGCCTTGGCATAGGCGATAAATTCCTCCAGCGTCTTCGCCGGCACGTCGGGGTTGACCACCAGCACGTTCGGCACGTCCGCGATCTGCACCACCGGCACGAGGTCGGTGAGCGGGTCGTAGGGCAGGTTCTTGTAGAGCGTCTGGTTGACGGCCATCGGCCCGACCGAATTGACGATCAGCGTGTAGCCGTCGGCCGGTGCGCGCACCACGAACTCGGTGCCGATGTTGCCGCCGCCGCCGGGTTTGTTGTCGATGACGAAAGGCTGCTTGAGCGTCTCCGACATCTTCTGCGTGACGGCGCGCGCCAGGATGTCGGTGGTGCCGCCCGCCGTGAAGGCGACGACCACGCGCACGGGTTTGGTCGGGTAGGCCGGCTGCTGCGCCTGGGCCGATGCGGCCGTGACGATGCCGCAAGCCAGGACGGCTAGCCGGCGTTGCAGGTTCCGGGCGGCATGTGTGTGCGTGGTCATCGTGATGTCTCTCTTTTTTTTGTCGGAAGTCGATTGACGGGCGCTGCGCTCAAGTGCGGAAGCTGGGGTCCATCCGGTCCAGCTTGCGCAGCAGCGCCGGCCATTCCATGAGCCCGTACGGTCGTCGCGTGCCGGGCTGGTAGTTGTTCCAGGTCTCTTCGAGCACGTGCTGCGGCACCGCCTGCAGCGGCGTGTTGCACGACATCGCGCCGATCTGTGCGCGGCAGGCCAATTCCAGCCGGTGCATCCAGTTGAAGGCTTCTCCGACGCTTCGGCCCACGACCAGCGCGCCGTGATTGCGGAACATGACCGCCTCGCCGTCGCCCAGGTCGGCCAGCAGCGAGGCCTGCTCCTCGGTGTTCAGCACGACGCCCTGGTAGTCGTGGTAGCCGATCTTCAGGAAACGCATGGCGGTCTGCGTGAGCGGCAGCAGGCCGCAGGTCAGCGACGACACAGCCATCGATGCCCAGCTGTGCGTGTGGATCACGCAGGCCACCTCGTGCCGCGCGGCATGTACCGCGCTGTGGATCACGTAGCCGGCCTTGTTGATGCCGTAGTCGAGCGCGCCGAAGTCCGGCTTCGACAGGATGTTGCCGGCCTGGTCGACCTTGATCAGGCTCGACGCGGTGATCTCCTCGTACATCATTCCGTATGGGTTGATGAGGAAGGCGCCGGGCTCGCCGGGCACGTGCGAGGAGATGTGGTTGGCCATCATGTCGGACATGCCGAACAGATCGACTAACCGGTAGCAGGCTGCGAGGTCGATGCGGGCCTGCCATTCGGCATCGGTACACCGGCCGCGCATGGAGGAGATTTCAAGGACGCCGGGGGAGCTCATGGTGGATTTCCTTATTTTTCGTTCAGTCGGCGCCCAGCTGAAGGCGGCTCGGCAGGCGCTTCTCGATGGCGAACTTCAGCAGCGCCGCCGAGCGGAAGATGCCGTGCGCGAATTTGCCGTAGGGCAGCGTGAGGAACAGCGCCATCACCACGCCCAGATGCACCGCGAGCAGCAACGCCATCGCGCCGGTGTCGCGCCAGGCGAGCATCGCGAGGCCGGTGACGCTGGTCAGCAGCAGCAGCGCGATGAAACCGCGGTCCATCGGTCGCTGAGCAACGTCACCGTGGGCCGGATCGCGCCGCAGGTTGAGCCACAGCAGGCCGACCGGGCCTACCACCAGCCCGATGCCCCCTGCGGTGCCGAGCAGCACCGGCAGGCTGGTCAGCGCATAGGGTGCCTGCAGTCCGAAGAGGTAGTGATAGAGCGTCGCCACGCAGGTCGAGGCGAAACACAGCATGAAGCCGTAGAACGTGAAGTGGTGAAAGCGCCGGCGCCAGAGGGTGAAATGGTCGTCCGCGTTGTTGCAGCCCTCGCCGTGGCCGCCGCCGAGGTACTTGAGTTTCAGCGCGTCGCCCGCCGCTTCTGCACTTGCCGCAACGCGCACGTCGGCCACCCCTGCGGCATCGAGCGGATCCCGGCTCGGCGACACCTCGCGCCAGAACCTGCGCACGCCCATGCCGAGAGCGAAGACGACGAAGAGCGACACCGCGCCGAACAGCAGCGCGAGAAAGTTGTGCGGAAAGATCGCGTAGAAGTTTCCGGCCAGCGGTTCGTGGAACAGCGATCCCGACATCGCGACCGCCAGCACCAGGAACAGTGCCAGCCCGCCGGCCAGCGCCAGCGCCACGGTGAGGCCGGCGCGGTCGTAGAGCGCGCCCATCGCGGGCGGCCAGGCGTAGTCGTGGTACGTCTGCAGGCGCACCTCGGCCATGGCGCGTGGCACGTTCACCGCGAACTCGTGCGGCGGTGCGTATTGGCAGGCATGCAGGCAGGCGCCGCAGTTGTGGCACAGGTTGGCCAGGTAGTGCGTGTCAGCCTTGCCGAACTCGAGCCGCCGCGTCATGGCCGGAAACACCGCGCAAAAGCCTTCGCAATAGCGGCAGGCGTTGCAGATCTGCAGGATGCGCGCGACCTCGCCCTCGGATGCGGACAGCGGCAGCGCAGGGCGGATCGGGATCACGCGCTGGCTTCCGATGGCTGCGCCGTCGGCATCGGCACGGGCGCGTGCGACGAGGTCAGTGAGTTGCTGCAAGCGCGGCCTCCGGGGATGTGTTGTAGGTGTCCGATGTGGCATGCGCAGCTTGCGCGGCGCGTGCAGCCTGCGTGCCGGCAATGCGCCCGAAGGCGGTGCCGATGCTCATGCCGACGCCGGCGGTATAGCCCTTGCCGAGTACGTTGCCTGCCATCATCTCGCCCGCTACGAAAAGGTTCGGGCTGGGCCGTCCGCCGAAGCGCACGGCGGTCGTCTCGTCGACTTTCAGGCCGAGGTAGGTAAAGGTGATCCCGGGCCGCACCGGATACGCATGGAAGGGCGCGGTGTCGAGCGGGCGTGCCCAGTGCGTCTTGGCGGGCGTCAGACCTTCGGTGCGGCAATCGTCGAGGGCGGTGTGGTCGAAGCGGCCGACGCGGCAGGCGGCGTTGTAGTCCT
>JAQGMX010000082.1 GCA_028292145.1 Variovorax sp. | reverse complement strand
TCGGTCGGCGCGGTGATGAAGACGATCTGGCCGTTCTACGGCGCGCTGATCTTCGCGCTCGGCCTGGTGACCTTCGTACCGGCGTTCTCGACCTGGCTGCCGAGCATGTTCATGGTGGTACGGTAATCGCTCCAAACTAAAAACAAAGGCAGACGAAATGGAAGATCTCAAAGGCCAGACGGCACTCATCACCGGCGCGAGCACCGGCATCGGCGCAGCCGCCGCCATCGCTTTCGGCGCGCGCGGCGTGCGGATGGCGGTGCACTACAACCAGTCGGGCACGGAAGCGCAGAAGGTTGTCGACACCATCATCGCGGCCGGCGGCGAAGCTTTCGCGATCCAGGGCGACGTACGCGACAGCGCGGCCATCGTCCGGGTGGTGCGCGAGACGAACGAGCGGCTCGGCAGCATCGACATCCTGGTGAACAACGCGGGCAGCCTGGTCAAGCGGGTGCCCATCGCCGAATTCGACGATGCGCTGTTCGACGACGTGATGCACATCAACGCGCGCTCGGTGCTGGCCTTCTGTCGCGAGGTCGTGCCGCTGATGCGCGCCCGCGGCAAGGGCGGCAGCATCATCAACGTGTCGTCGGTGGCGGCGCGAAACGGCGGCGGACCGGGTGCGTATCTGTACGCAGGTGCAAAGGGCTTCGTGAGCACGGCGACGCACGGTCTTGCGAAAGAGTTGGCGCCCGACAACATCCGCGTCAACGCCGTCGCGCCGGGCGTGATCCAGACGCCGTTCCACGACCGCTTCTCCACGCCCGCGCTGCTGGAATCGATGCGGGCCGGCATCCCGATGGCGCGCATCGGCGAGCCGGACGAATGCGCGGGCGCGTTCCTGTACCTCGCATCGGCGCAGATGTCGGGCTACGTGACGGGCCAGATCCTGGAAGTGAACGGCGGCCAGTACATGCCTTGAACGCGGCAGAGCCGGCGACGGCATTCACAAAGAATTAATAAGAGGAGACAAAGAGATGAAAACCGGAATCACACGTCGCACTGCTGCGCTTTCAACCCTGGGTGCGCTGGCTTTTGCAAGCCTCTCGGCGCCCGCGGCAGCGCAATCCGCAGCGCAGAGCGCGGCAGCCAAGTTCCCGACCCGCAGCATCGAACTGCTCGTGCCCTACCAGCCCGGCGGCGGCACCGACGGACTGGCGCGCGCCTTCGCCGACGCGAGCCGCAAGCACATCGACCAGAGCATCGTGATCGTCAACCGGCCCGGCGCGGGCGGCGCGATCGGCTGGACCGAAGTCATCAACGCCAAGCCGGACGGCTACAAGCTGGCGGTGCTCACCGTCGAACTGCTGACGCTGCCGCACCTCGGCCTCGCCAAGTTCAAGTACGACGACTTCCAGCCGATCGCGCAACTCAACGCCGACTCGGCCGCGATCACCGTCAAGGCCGATGCGCCCTGGAACACGGTCGAGGAATTCCTCGCTGCAGCGAAGAAGGATCCGGAGAGCGTGCGTGTCGGCAATTCCGGCAACGGCTCGATCTGGCACCTGGCGGCAGCCGCGCTGGAAGACAAGACAGGCGCCAAGTTCAACCACATCCCGTTTCAGGGCGCGGCGCCGGCGGTGCTGGCGCTGCTGGGCGGTCACATCGAGGCCGTAGCGGTCAGCCCCGCCGAAGTCACGACGCATGTGCAGGGCGGCAAGCTCAAGGTGCTGATGGTGATGGCCGACAAGCGGGTCAAGGGCTTCGAGCAGGTGCCGACCGCGAAGGAACGCGGCATCGACCTTGTGATCGGCACCTGGCGCGGCATCGGCGCACCGAAGAACACGCCGCCCGAGATCATGGCTCGCCTGCGCGACATCACCGCAAAGACGGCCGCCGAACCGCTGATGCACGAAGTCATGGCCAAGCAGAACCTGGGCTACGTCTACACCGACGGCGCCGTGTTCAAGGAGACGCTGGCCAAAGACGATGCGTACTTCAAGGACCTCATCGTCAAGCTTAATCTGAAGCCCTGAAGCCCTTGAAATCTTGAGGCGCTGAAGACATCAGCGTCGGTTCGGCCGAAAACCGAACCAGACGCAGGCAGCCACCGGTATGCCGAGCGTCAGCCATGCCAGCACGTCGCCGATGCCGCCGTCGCTGAATAGCGCCGATATGAGTCCGACACAGGTCAGCAGGCCGAAGGCGATCGGCCAGCCCCACAGCTTCCAGAACGCGTGACGCGGCTTCATGAGCCCGCCTTCATCGCCGGCGACGGCTGCGCCCCGTGCGGCACGTTCGCCTCGCTGTGCGCAGTTTTCTTGTCTTTCACTGCATGCGGAACGCTGTTGCCCCGCTTGAGCCAGAGATAGAGCCCGCTGCCCAGGACGATGATCGTGGCGATGTCGAGCAATGCCCACAGAATCTGCATCGGCATGCCGCCGTAGTCGCCGAAGTGCAGCGGTTGCGACACCAGCAGGGCCGTCAGGTACCACGGCAGCTTCGGCGCCGCCGTCACCTGCGCGGTCTTGGCATCGACCAGCACCGGTTGCAGCAGCTTCGAGGTGAACGGCTCGTCGCCGCGCAGGAACACCGTCGTGTGATGCGGGCTGGAAAACGCCGTGCCCGGGAAGGCGATGAAAGAGACCTTCATGCCGGGCGCGCGCTCCTTCGCGGCGTCGAGCGAACTCTGGACCGACGCTCGCTCGGCAACCGGCACCGTCGGCTGGCCCTTGTACGGCGTCAGCAATGCGCTGAGCTGGTCGTGCTGCCAGTACTTGATCACCAGATCGGCCCAGGTGTTGATCATCCCGGTGCCGCCGACCACGAAAGCCCAGACCAGCGTGACGATGCCCAGCATGTTGTGCAGGTCGAGCCACTTCAGGCGCGGCCGCTTGTCGCGCCGCACGGTGCCGAACTCGAGCTTGCGCATGAACGGCGAATACAGCACCACGCCGGAGACGATCGCGACCAGCAGCAGCAGCCCCATGAAGCCGAGGAACAGCTTGCCCGGCAACCCGGCGAACAGATCGACGTGCAGCTTGAACATCACGTACATGAAACCCTCGTCGAACTTCGGCTGCGCTAGCACTTCCGCCGTGCGCGCATCGACGACGACCGATTTGAAGTCGTCGGTCGGGTCTGGCGTCGGCGTGAGCGTCACGAACCACAGGTTGTCGTCGTCCTCCGAATGGGACGCGAACTGCACCACACGGTCCGGATGCTTCGCCTTCGCGACTTCGAGCACGCGGTCCAGGCTGGCGCGCGGCGTGTCGGCCGGCATCGTCGGCGACTCGACTTCGGTGCCCAGCAGGTGCCCGATCTCGTGATGGAAGATCAGCGGCAGGCCGGTGAGGCACAGCAGCAGCATGAAGACGGTGCAGACCAGGCTGCTCCACTTGTGGACCCAGGCCCAGGTCTTGATTTTTCGGCTGTTCATCGTGGTATTTTTTTAGAGAATGGTGATCGTCCGAATCGTTGTCAGAACCGATAGGTCGCGCTGGCCACGACGTTGCGGCGCGCGCCGACCCAGCAGTCGCCGCGCGACAGGCAGGTGCTGTAGTAGGTCTTGTCGGTCAGATTGTTGACATTGAGCGCATAGCGCCACTGTGCCGTTTCGTAGGCGAGCACCAGATCGACCAGTGCCACGCCGGGGACGCGCGGACCGGTGCCGGCCGACCGGTCGGTGAACGAACTCAGCAGACGCACGCCGGCACCCGCCGAAAATCCGTTCATGCCAGCGACAGCGAAGCGGTACTTGGCCCAGAAGCTGGCCTGGTTCTTCGGCAGCCCCTCGATCAGCGCGTCCGCATTGGTGTAGGTGTAGTTGGCGATAACGTCGAGGTTGCGACCGATCGAGCCCTTGGCCTCGAGCTCCAGGCCGCGGGTCTTCGTCTTGCCGAGCTGGTTGAACACATCGGGTGCCGGAGATGTGATCTGGTTGTTCTCGCGCAGGTCGTAGACCGCCGCGTTGAAGGCGATCGCCCGCTCCTTCGGCTCGTACTTGACGCCCAGTTCCCATTGCTCGCCGCGCAACGCACTGAAGGTCTGCCCGCGACGCGGCGACTGCGGCGTGAACGACTCGGCGTAGCTCAGGTAAGGCGACCAGCCCGACGGCAGCGCATACATCACGCCGTAGCGCTGGGTCGTCGCGCGGTCCTTGCGGTCGTCGCTGCCGTCGGCCGTGGCGGTTGCGCGGTCATGGCGCAGCCCTGCGAGCAGGATCCAGTTGTTCCACTTGATCTGGTCCTGCAGATAGATGCCGGCGTTGCGCTGCCGGGTGCGCGGCAGGGCGCTGCGCTCGGGATCCGTACCGGTGCCATAGACAGGCGCATAAGCGTCGATCGCGTCGACGCCGAAGCCGCTCGCGGTGTCTTCGCGCTGGTTGGAGAAGTCGGCGCCAGCCAGCAGCGTGTGCTTGATTTCGCCGGTGGCGAAATGGCCTTCGACATGGTTGTCGAGCGCCGCGGTACGCGTCTGGGTGAGTGAACTCGATGTGTAGCGGCCGAGCAGACGTTTGCCGACCGGGTCCGCGAACCAGCTGCCCGGGCTGGAGAACGAATCGCCGTAGCGGTACAGGCTGTCGTTCTCGTTGTGCGCGAGGCGGAAGTTTTGGCGCACCGTCCAGGTGTCGTCGAACTTGTGCTCGAACAGCCAGCCGATGCTCTTGCGCTCGCTGTCGTAGCGGTCGCCGGGCTCGCCGATGAAGCGGCTGGTGGGAAGGCGTCCGTTGGGGTTGGGCAGCAGCGTGCCCTCCCACGGGAAGAACTGCGAGGTGCTGCCGCTCTTGTCCTTCTGCCACATGGCCTGCAGCGTCAGCGAAGTCGCCGCGCTGGGGCGCCAAGTCAGCGACGGCGCCAACAGGCTGCGGTCGTCGGGAACGTGATCGACCTGCGTGTCCGACTTGCGTTGAAGCGCGATCAGGCGGTAAGACCAGTCGCCGTCTGAAGTCAGCGCGCCGGTCAGGTCGGCCTGGATCTGCTTGCGGCCGAAGCTGCCGAACTGCACGCCCACTTCACGCTGCGTCTCGGTTTGAGGCCGCTTGCTGACCATGTTGACGATGCCTGCAACGGTGCCCGAACCGAACAGCATGCCTGCCGGCCCGCGCAGCACCTCGATCCGCTCCAGCATGTACGGCTCGGTGCGCGTGGTGCTGGTGTAGTAACCGTACGCCTGACGCAAACCGTCCAGGTAGACGTCGGGCAGGCTGCCGCGGATGCTTACCGAGTCGCTCCGCGAATCGAGGCCATAGGCATCGGGCCGCACACCGGCCGCATAGTTGAGCGCGTCCTGAAGGTTGACGGCGCCTTGGTCGACGATCTGGTCACGGGTGACGACTGTCACCGACTGCGGCGTCTCCGACAGCGGCGTGTCGGTCTTGGTCGCCGTCGCTGCGTTCCTTGCGCGATAGCCGATCACCGGCGAGACAGCGGTTTCAGGCGCGGCGTTGGCGTCGACGCGGATTTCGCGCAACGTCGTCGTGCCGGAAGGCGCCGTCTGCGCCCACAACGGCATCGCCGCCTGGAGCGAAACGCATCCCACCGCAAGGGATGCCTTCGACCACTTCCTCGAAATGACAAGCTTCATGCAAATCGATCTTCTTACTAATGAGAAAGATTCGCATTCTAGTTTTCAACGGCTGATGAGTGCAAATGCGAGCCGTTGCACAAAATCGACAACGCTCAGGAATTCAGGGTTTGCGAGGCAGGCCCCGGATGTTCCGGATGCGCGTGATGGGCCACGACGCGATCGATGCGCCGCCCGTCCAGCGAGATGACCTCGAAGATCCATCCCGCGCATTCGATGCGCTCGCCGACCTTCGGCAGGTCGCCCGACACCGCCATCATGAGTCCGGCCACGGTGTTGTAGCGGCCACGCTCCTCTTCCGGCAGCTCGCGGATGCCCAGACGTGCGCGCAACTCCGAGACCGGCATCAGACCGTCGAGTTCCCAGGCGCCATCCGGGCGCCGAGTGGCCCACGCTTCCGCCGTGAGGTTGGGCTGGAGTTCGCCGGTGATGGCTTCCAGCAGGTCGCGCGGCGTCATCAGTCCCTGCACGACGCCGTACTCGTCGACCACGAAGACCAGCCGGCCGGCGCGCACGCGGAATTGTTCGAGCAGTTCCATTCCGGTCAATGTCTCCGGCACGAAGGAAGCCGGCTGTGCGACGCGCTCAATCGGCCCTTCATGCTGTTGACCCAGCCGCAACAGGTGCGCGACGCTGATCACGCCGACCACGTCGTCCAGCGAATTGCGGCACACCGGATACCAGGAATGAACCAGGTTCAGCGCGCCGGCATCGGCCACCTTCTGCAGGCTCGACCGGACCGTGTCCGACGCATCGAGCCATTCGATGTCGGCGCGCGGCACCATCAGCGAACTCAGACGCCGGTCGTCCAGGTGGAACACGTTGCGCACCATCTGATGCTCGTGCATCTCGATGACGCCGGCATCGACGCCCTCTTCCAGGCTCGCAGAGATTTCCTCTTCGGTCACGGTGCGCGCAGCAGACGAATCGATGCGCAGAAGCTTGAGCGTCGCGGCCGTGGCGCCCGACAAAAGCAATACGAAGGGCTTGGCGCCGGTGGCCAGGCCGCGCATTGGACGCGAGACGAAACGCGCAACGCGCTCGGGATAAAGCTGGCCGATGCGCTTGGGCACCAACTCGCCGAAGATGATCGTGAAGAAGGTGATGCAGGTCACGACGACGGCGGTGGAAGCCACGCTGGCGGTACCGGTTCCCATGCCCAGACCTTCCATCCAGACCGACAGCGGTGCCGCGAAAGCCGCCTCGCCGACGATGCCGCTCAGCATGCCGATGGACGTGATGCCGATCTGCACGCTCGAGAGGAACTGCGTCGGATCCTCCATCAGTTTGAGCGCGGCAGCCGCGCCCGCGTCTCCCGTTTCGGCAAGCGCCGCGAGCCGTGCGCGTCGGCTGGTGGAGAGCGCCATTTCGGACATTGCGA
>JAQGMX010000063.1 GCA_028292145.1 Variovorax sp. | reverse complement strand
CCGCCTGGCACCTGATGGGCACCTGCCGGATGGGGCCGGCGAGCGATCCGACATCGGTCGTCGACAGCGAACTGCGCGTGATCGGCCTGCAGGGCCTGCGCATCGCCGATGCCTCCGTCATGCCGATCATGCCGTCCGGAAACACGCAGATCCCGACCATGATGATTGCCGAGAAGGCTGCCGACCTGCTGCTCGGTCGCGCCGCGCCACCGGCCGAATATCCCGAATAAGAAAGAGACAGAATTCTATGACCATCGACTCCAGACTCCCCAATTTCCGCGCGCTCACGCCCGCGCAGCGCCTCGAAGCGCTCGGCCGCGCAGCCAACCTGTCGCCCGACGACCTGGCGCTGCTTTCCACGCCCGGCGCGCTGAGCCCGGCGCTGGCCGACGGAATGATCGAGAACGTCGTCGGCACCTTCGAGCTGCCGATGGGCGTGGCCGCGAACTTCACCGTCAACGGGCGCGACGTGCTGGTGCCGATGGTGGTGGAGGAGCCGTCGGTGGTGGCGGCGGCGTCTTTCATGGCGAAGCTGGTGCGCGGCTGCGGCGGTTTCGAGACGTCGAGCACCGAACCGCTGATGCGCGCGCAGGTGCAGGTGCTCGGCACGACCGACCCGTACGGCGCGCGGCAGGCGCTGCTGCGGCGCCGTGCCGAGATACTGGAAGTCGCGAACAGCCGCGACAAGGTGCTGATCGGCCTGGGCGGCGGCTGCCGCGATATCGAGGTGCATGTGTTCCCGGACACGCCGCGCGGCGCGATGGTGGTGATGCACCTGATCGTCGACGTGCGCGATGCGATGGGCGCGAACACCGTCAACACGATGGCCGAATCGGTCTCGCCGCTGGTCGAGAAGATCACCGGCGGCACGGTGCGGCTGCGCATCCTGTCGAACCTTGCCGACCTGCGACTCGCCCGCGCCCGCTGCCGCATCACGCCCGACGCGCTGACCACGCCGGAGCGCCCCGGCGCGGAGATCATCGAAGGCATCCTCGACGCGTACACCTTCGCGGCCGTCGATCCGTACCGCGCCGCGACGCACAACAAGGGAATCATGAACGGCGTCGACCCGGTCATCGTCGCGACCGGCAACGACTGGCGCGCGGTCGAGGCGGGCGCGCATGCGTACGCCAGCCGTAGCGGCCGCTACACCTCGCTCACGCGCTGGGAGAAGGACACCTCGGGCGCGCTGGTCGGCACCATCGAGATGCCGATGCCGGTCGGCCTGGTCGGCGGTGCGACGAAGACGCATCCGCTCGCGCGGCTGGCGCTGAAGATCCTCGACGTGAAATCGGCGCAGGAACTCGGCGAAGTGGCTGTTGCCGTCGGGCTGGCGCAGAACATGGGCGCGCTGCGGGCGCTGGCGACCGAGGGCATCCAGCGCGGCCACATGGCGTTGCACGCGCGCAACATCGCGCTGGTCGCGGGGGCAGTCGGCGACGAGGTCGACCGGGTGGCGCGCCGCATGGCCGACGAGAAGGACGTGCGGACCGATCGCGCCGTGGCGCTGCTGCAGGAAATGCGCGGCGGCTGAGTCGGTCGGATCGGGGAAGCTCAGCGCTTCTTCAGCCGGCAGAGATCGATCATTCCCGGCAGCGTTCGCGGATCGCTGCCTTTCGGGAAGATCGCGTGCTTCTGGATCTTGTGCGTGCCGGTGGTCGGTATGACGTCGGCGAACCAGACGTAGCCCGGCGCCTTGTAGTACGCGAGCTGCGCGTGGCAGAAGTCGAACAGTGTCTGCGCCGCCTGCTGCCGCGCTTCCTCGTCGCCGGCCAGCTGCTTCAGCACGATGCAGGCGAGCACTTCTTCTTCGCGCACTTCGTCCGGCACGCCCATGACCGCGACCTGCGCGACCAGCGGATGCGTCTGCAGCAGCGCCTCGACCTCGGCTGCGGCAATGTTTTCGCCCGACCGTCGGATGATGTTCTTGCGCCGGTCGACAAAGTGCAGCATGCCGGTCGCGTCGCGCACGACGACGTCGCCGGTGTGGAACCAGCCGCCGCGCCAGGCGTCCTCGGTGGCGGCCGGGTCGTCGAGGTAGCAGGTGAAGAAGTCCTTGCGCGGCGTGGCTTCCGAATGCCGGATGACCAGTTCGCCTGGCGTGCCGTCGGGCAGTTCGGCGCCGGCTTCGTCGACCACGCGTGCCTCCGTGCCCGGCACCGCACGCCCGAAGGCGCGCGTGCCGACCTGGCGCGGCGGCATGTTGTCGACAAGCATGCGCACCATCTCGGTCATGCCCCAGAGTTCGAGCAGCGGAAAGCCGAATCGCGCCTCGAACACGGCGTGCAGTTGCGGTTCCACCCCGGCGCCGAAGCCGAAGCGCACCTGATGTTGCCGGTCCGGAATGCCGCCCGCATCGACCGGCTGGTTCAGCAGCATCGGGATCACGACGCCGAGGTAATGCACGACGGTGGCGCGCGATTCGCGCACCTCGGTCCAGAAGCGCGAGGGCTGGAATCTGTCCGTCTGCACCTGGCAATTGCCGGTCAGCAGCACGCAGTAGAACGACAGGATTGATGCGTTGACGTGGAACAGCGGCAGCGGGTTGTAGATGCGCTCCTGCCCCTCGCGCAGCGTCGCCAGTCCGCCGCAGGTGGCGTAGGCATGGCCCGCGGCGAGTTCGTACCGGTGCGACAGCACGCAGCCCTTGGGCCGGCCCGTCGTTCCCGAGGTGTAGAGGATGCTGGCAGGCGTTTCCGACGTGACGGGTGCATCGTCAACGGGGCGTTGCGGGCGGGGCAGGGCGCCGTCGAAGGACTCGAACACGACGACTGCGGGCCGATGCGCCGACTCGGCCAACGCCGCGTCGAGCAGCGCGCGCCGGCTCTCCAGAACCACCACTAGGTCGACACGCGAGTGATCGACGAGGTAGGCCAGTTCGCGGCTGCGGTAGTCGGGGTTGATCGGCACGCAGCACACGCCGAGCGCATTCAGCGCCAGCTTGTGCAGCATGTGTTCGGGCCGGCTTTCGAGCAGCAGCCCGACGCGGTGGCCGCTGCCGTACCCGGCGGCCTCGTACTGCGCCATGAGTGCGCGCACCTGGGATGCGGCGGCGTAGAAACCGATCTCGTAGCCCTGCGGGTGGTAGGCGCGCGCCGCGTTGGCGGGCACGGCCAACAGGGCGTTGGCGCCGTAGCGGGTCGCGGCGGCGAACAGGGTCTGGCCGATGGTGCTGTGGTCGTCGATCTCGATCATTGGGGGGTCAGGGTTGCGTGTCCGGCGCCGGTACGGTCGATACGCCTTGCTCGCGCGCGCATTGCGTCTCGGCTGCCAGCGCACGCCGGAAAGCGTCGCGTTCGCGCAGACGCTGCCAGTAGGCGGCAACGGCGGGCGTGAATTGCGCGGAAAGACCGAGATGCTCGGCCAGCATCAGCGCATAGCCGACCGACACATCGGCCGCCGTGAACCGCCCGCAGAGGTACGGTTGCTTGGCCAGCAGCGGCTCCAGCGAGCGCAGCCGCGAGAGGAACCACTTCGAATAGTCGCCCGCCACCTGCGCCGAGCGCCGCTCTTCAGGCTCGAAACGGCCGTAGCGCAGCACCAGCGTCTGTGGAAAGGTCAGCGTGGCCTCGCCGAAGTGCAGGTAGTTGAGGTACGCGCCGAATTCCGGCTCCTGCGGCTCGACGTCGAGTGGCGTCGGCGCGGTGCGGGAAGCCTGTGCTGCGAGGTATTGGCAGATGGCGGCGGATTCGGTCATCGCCGTCTCGCCGTCGAAGAAGGCCGGCACGGTGCCGAGCGGATTGATCTGCAGGAACTCGCGTGCACCGGCTCGGGGCGGGAACGGCAGCATTTTCAGCGTGTAGAGCGCGCCGAGCTCCTCGAGCATCCAGAGAACACGGAAGGAGCGGGCGCTGACGCAGTGGTGCAGGATGAACATCGGCTGGATTATTTCCTGGCAAACCGGTTTCGAGGCTCGGGCCGATCCCTGACCGCACCGATCGACAAGCCGCTTTTTTCGGTCGCCTGTGCATGTTCCCGTCCGACACGGACCGCATGCGGCCTCGCCTAGATTCCGGTCCGGATCGCATTCCCGCGGTCGACATGTCTGTGGACCAATGAAAAACCTCGCCTTCGTGGACTTTTGCGGTCCGTCCAGAGACTGCGCATCATGAGCGCGATCGATCGCGAAGCGCGCCTTGCGAGCCGCAACGCCGCCGAGGGCCCGCTGAGCGCCAGCGCGCCGCTGACGGCCATTGCCGGCGCCGTGCCGGAACTGAAGATGATGGTCGGGCTGGTGACGGCGGCGGTCCTGATCGCCGCGCTCTATTTCGGCCGCGAGATCCTGGTGCCGCTGGCGCTGTCGATCCTGCTCGGCTTCGTGCTCGACCCGCTCGTCGTCCGCCTGAAGCGCCTCGGCCTGCCGCGCGCGCCAGCCGTCATCGTGGTGGTCCTGTTCACGCTGTCGCTGATCGGTCTGGGCGGCCTGTTCCTCGGCAATCAGGTCAGCACACTGAGCGCCGAACTGCCGACCTACCAAAGCAACATCACGACCAAGCTGCGCGGGCTGCGCACGGATTTCAACCAGCCTGGCGTATTCGATGGCGTCGTCAAGACCTTCAACACTTTCAAGGCCGAGGTCGACATCGCGCCGCCGGCCGCCGCCGCAGAAACCGGCCAACGCCGCAACGCGGCTTCGACGCCGCAGCGGGTGGTGGTCGAGGAGCGGCCGACTTCGGCGTTCAGGCAGTTGCTTGCGGTGCTCGAGGCCGGCAGCGGACCGCTGGCGAACGCCGGCATCGTGCTGGTGTTCGTTGTCCTGATCCTGCTCGACCGGCTCGATCTGCGAGACCGCATGCTGCGGCTGTGGGGCGGCAGCCTTCAGCGCTCGACCGACGCCATGGACGAAGCCGGCGCACGCATCAGCAAGTACCTGACGATGCAGCTCGTGGTGAACCTGAGCTACGGCGTGCCGATGGCGCTGGGGCTCTGGTTCATCGGCGTGCCCGGCGCGCTGCTCTGGGGCGCGGTTGCGGCGGTGATGCGTTTCGTGCCCTATGTCGGCCCGATGATTTCAGCGGTTTTTCCGCTGGCGCTGGCATTCGCGGTCGACCCGGGCTGGAGCATGGTGCTCTGGACCATCGGCCTGATCGTGGTGCTGGAGATGATCAGCAACAACATCATCGAGCCTTGGCTGTATGGCGCGAGCACCGGACTGTCGGCGATCTCGCTGATGGTGTCGGCGATTTTCTGGACCGCGCTCTGGGGGCCGGTCGGCCTGATCATGTCGACGCCGCTGACCGTCTGCCTGCTGGTGATCGGCCGCTATCTGCCGCG